>NZ_JALKIK010000010.1:0-133177 GCF_023050955.1 Anaerobiospirillum sp. NML120511 | reverse complement strand
ACTGGAGAAAGGCTTCGTGCCTAAAACCTACAGGACCTCGATATGGCATACGGCTGGTGCGTGGATGCTGGCGGCCATCTTATGCACCCTTGTACGAAACTGCTCAAAAGAGCAGCTGTATTTTTACTACAGGCTTCTGTGTGAGTTTGAGGGTGTTGTAGCAGTATCCAGCAGGACCATGATCCGGGCTATGGAGCAGGAGGAAGCAGTTTCAGCTGCGATAAGAAGCCTCTCTCTTGAGTTGTCTGCAGAGCTCAGCAAGGAAATTTACGACAAAGAGCTGAATACGCTGGGACGCCAGCTTCTCGAAGCTGTTCGCAAAATTGACCCTGCCATTACTCGTATTATTGCTGGCGATGGCAGCGAGCGCCCCCTCGCACGAGAAGAAAACGAGGGAGAGACCAGGGGCTCTGCCATGGCTGGCCGTAAAACCCATGCAATCATGGATTTAGCGCTTGGAGTTGTGGTTCATTACATGATCGGCAGCTCTCTTTCCAATGAAAGAGAAGCCCTTATTTCGATGATTGTCAATGATAAATTTGCACCTGGGACCCTGTATCTGCTCGACGCTGGCTATCTGTCAAGGGAACTTATTAACTGCATCATAAGACGCAATGCCTACTACATTATCAAGGCACGTAAGTCCATTAACGCTTCAGTTGTCCGGGCAGTTGAGTATGACAGCCACAGAGACATAAATGGCATTTACCAGATATCTGATGAAGGGCGGGAGGTTACATTTGATGGCCCTGTGAAGATCAAGGATCTTAGAGCAAAGGGACTGATATCTCCTCCTGTTACTGGTAAGGACGGTCGCCTGGTGGGCAAGTCATATGTCCTTACACGTGCTGACAGAACAAAGATCCTCATGGTCTTCAATCCCGAAAACAAGTCATACGACGAGATGGCAACTGAGTCAAGCTGGGTTTATTTTGAAACCAACTTGTCTGATGCATTCAATGTTCGCATCCTGTCAGTCCTATACAGACCAAGATGGCAGCTTGAAATCAAGTTCCTCTGCCTCAAGAGCCATGGCGGTATGGATTGTGGCAAGGATCTTAATCATCACTCAAGTGACTTGTTTGTAAGTGCCTCTATGATGGCTGACTGCCTTAAGATGTATATAGCACTGATCTCAAGCTATAGCTCAGAAGAGCTTGAAAGCCGCAAGGATGCTGTTCTCATGGGAAAACCTTCCAGGGTCAAGGTTGAGGTTTCAAGTGAGAAAGCCGCATCCAAACTTTCTCTGGATGCTCTTTTCTATATCCTCTGCAAGATGCCTGTAGGCAACCTTGTGTCACCTTCTGCACGCAGGCACGGTTCATATCGCTTTAGAAGCATAGCCGCTGCTGTGAATCCGGGCAGAGTATCATCACTTACGATGAAGCAGGGCAAGTCCTTTAGAAGCACTCTTGAAGCTGTAGAGAGCTACGCTAAGTCGCATGAAAGCGCCTGTACTGCAAAGGATAGCCTACAAGCATGACAAGATATCCCGGCCAGCTCCACTATAGGGGCAAGATTGAAAGCCAGATCAACGGCAGTTGAACAGTGGTCATTTGATAAGCACTGGCTGCCTGAACTGATGGGATACCTATGGTGTAACGCACCTCCATAGCCCCATCAAACGCGTTGGGGTTCGCACACCCCCGGCCATAACTGTACTGCTGCCTGTCGCACCATAACAGGGAGCAAACTGACCGTAGCTGAGGCTGCATTACAGGTTAATCCTGTAGACTTTTTGAACTCAAATTTTTTTTTAGTAGCTCAAAAGGTCCAAGGCCCCATGCCTAATACATAACATTGTCAGACTATATGGTCTCAACATCACAGCCAACCTTTCGACAGATACTGCCTGTGAGCTCAGAATCAAAACCCAAATACCCACATGTATAGGCTATACAGAGAGCAGCCTCCTTATCTTTGAAACCTGATGGGATTGCTGGCAGCTCACATTCATCGAGCTTCCCGGCATGATTAACCGTATAACGTACCGTCTGGTAAGGAACATTCAAAGCCCTGCTGATGTCACAAATCCTCTCCCCATTTCTGGAGCGAGCAATGATCTCGGTCTTTACCTCTTGAGTAATATAAATATTGGCCATATGAAAACCTACTTAAAAAAATAGCAGGCGGATTCTACCATGTATGTTACTCAAAACAATTTATTTTGTTTCAATATCCATTGTGACGCATAACGTATTTACCATTTAATGAAAATCGCTGCTCAATAAAACTCATTAAAGCTTCTAGTCTTTGCATTCCATCAAGGATTTCTCTTTTGTTGTCAATGGAAACAAACAATAGCAAAGGGATAGGGTATTGCTGAGTCATTGATGAAATCAGTGCTGTTTTCTCTTCGAGGGACCATACTAATTTTCTTTGGTATCTTCGATTTATAATTAATTTATCATCCAGATACCACTCGTATAATTCTTCTGCTGTCTTGGAGTCGATATCTAAGTTTTCATTAGCCATTAGATGTATCTCGAGTATTTAGTTAAGAAACTGATAGGTCAGTATTTGCATCAATGTTCATTGAATTTGTATCCGAAGTCAATCTGATGTAGGAACTTCAAAACTGCGCAAAACACGCAAATACGCACAAGAAAGTAGGGCTGCGCTTGGAATTCGGAAAATAAACCACATCAAAACTACTTTTTAGCCAAATAACGTTTGGGAATCACCAGAATGGTGGGACAACAGCGGTTTTAGTGCCCTAAATCGTACGTTTTCATCCAGTTGCCCCTCAAACCCCATGTTCAAGTCAGAATAGTGGACAGGCGGCCAAGAACTTCGTTCATGATAGTCTCCGGAACCCGTTCGAGTCGTTTTCCGCCCCGTGCTTTCATATCAATTGTCCGGGGTTGATCGCAACGTACAACACCTGTGGTACGTATGCCAACACCATCCAACGACACCGCAAAGCCGGCAGTGCGGGCAAAATTGCCTCCGCTGGTTACGGGCACAACAACAGGCAGGCGGGTCACGCGATTAAAGGCCGCCGGTGTGACAATCAGCACCGGCCGCGTTCCCTGCTGCTCATGACCTGCGGTAGGATCAAGCGAGACAAGCCAGATTTCCCCTCTTTCCATGTCAGATTTCCTCCTGACCAGTCGCCGGTGCATCCAGCCATTCTCGTTCTTCAGCTGATATTTCAGCATTCGGATCACACTGTGCCAGTAGCTCAGCCAGTGAATATTGCGGGCGTCTGTACGGCTCAACAATCAGCCGGCCATTATCAATGACCATGCCAACTTCATTATCTGTGCCCAGAGACAGCGCATTCAGCAGTGCCGGTGGGACGGTCAGCATAACTGAGCCGCCAACCCTCTTCAGTCGGGTGGTATGCATTCTTCACCTCCATAAAAGTTATATTTAAATATAACATCCACTAAAAAAACACACCAGGCTTTAACGCACAATGTTTAATAAAAATATAACTTTCAACCAAACAGTAAACCCAGCGTGGTTGCTTCCATATGCAGCAATACCGGCAGCAGCAGGCCACCACTTCTGATCCTGGCCACTGATGTAATCAACCCCACCAGGAACAGGGGTCTGACGCTCAGTGGAACGAAAACTCACGTTAAGGGATTTTGGTCATGAGATTATCAAAAAGGATCTTCACCTAGATCCTTTTAAATTAAAAATGAAGTTTTAAATCAATCTAAAGTATATATGAGTAAACTTGGTCTGACAGTTACCAATGCTTAATCAGTGAGGCACCTATCTCAGCGATCTGTCTATTTCGTTCATCCATAGTTGCCTGACTCCCCGTCGTGTAGATAACTACGATACGGGAGGGCTTACCATCTGGCCCCAGTGCTGCAATGATACCGCGAGACCCACGCTCACCGGCTCCAGATTTATCAGCAATAAACCAGCCAGCCGGAAGGGCCGAGCGCAGAAGTGGTCCTGCAACTTTATCCGCCTCCATCCAGTCTATTAATTGTTGCCGGGAAGCTAGAGTAAGTAGTTCGCCAGTTAATAGTTTGCGCAACGTTGTTGCCATTGCTGCAGGCATCGTGGTGTCACGCTCGTCGTTTGGTATGGCTTCATTCAGCTCCGGTTCCCAACGATCAAGGCGAGTTACATGATCCCCCATGTTGTGCAAAAAAGCGGTTAGCTCCTTCGGTCCTCCGATCGTTGTCAGAAGTAAGTTGGCAGCAGTGTTATCACTCATGGTTATGGCAGCACTGCATAATTCTCTTACTGTCATGCCATCCGTAAGATGCTTTTCTGTGACTGGTGAGTACTCAACCAAGTCATTCTGAGAATAGTGTATGCGGCGACCGAGTTGCTCTTGCCCGGCGTCAACACGGGATAATACCGCACCACATAGCAGAACTTTAAAAGTGCTCATCATTGGAAAACGTTCTTCGGGGCGAAAACTCTCAAGGATCTTACCGCTGTTGAGATCCAGTTCGATGTAACCCACTCGTGCACCCAACTGATCTTCAGCATCTTTTACTTTCACCAGCGTTTCTGGGTGAGCAAAAACAGGAAGGCAAAATGCCGCAAAAAAGGGAATAAGGGCGACACGAAAATGTTGAATACTCATACTCTTCCTTTTTCAATATTATTGAAGCATTTACCAGGGTTATTGTCTCATGAGCGGATACATATTTGAATGTATTTAGAAAAATAAACAAATAGGGGTTCCGCGCACATTTCCCCGAAAAGTGCCACCTGACGTCTAAGAAACCATTATTATCATGACATTAACCTATAAAAATAGGCGTATCACGAGGCCCTTTCGTCTTCAAGAATTTTATAAACCGTGGAGCGGGCAATACTGAGCTGATGAGCAATTTCCGTTGCACCAGTGCCCTTCTGATGAAGCGTCAGCACGACGTTCCTGTCCACGGTACGCCTGCGGCCAAATTTGATTCCTTTCAGCTTTGCTTCCTGTCGGCCCTCATTCGTGCGTTCTAGGATCCTCCGGCGTTCAGCCTGTGCCACAGCCGACAGGATGGTGACCACCATTTGCCCCATATCACCGTCGGTACTGATCCCGTCATCAATGAACCGGACTGCCACGCCCTGAGCGTCAAATTCCTTTATCAGTTGGATCATATCGGCAGTGTCGCGGCCAAGACGGTCGAGCTTCTTAACGAGAATGACATCACCTTCCTCCACCTTCATCCTCAGCAAATCCAGCCCTTCCCGGTCTGTTGAACTGCCGGATGCCTTATCGGTAAATATACGGTTTGCTTTCACACCTGCGTCTTTGAGTGCTCTGACCTGAAGATCAAGAGACTGCTGACTGGTTGAGACCCGAGCGTAACCAAAAAGTCGCATAAAAATGTACCTTAAATCGAATATCGGACAACTCATGTCTATTATTACAAATTTACGATTTAATAGACATATTAATGTAACAGTTTTACGATGTCCGATAATTTATAACATTTCGTACGGTTGGAAAAATGTTACTAAATGCCCGTCAGGCAGGGAGGCCGATATGCCCGTTGACTTTCTGACCACTGAGCAGACTGAAAGCTATGGCAGATTCACCGGTGAACCGGATGAGCTTCAGCTGGCACGATATTTGGCACTGTTGCAAAGTTAGCGATGAGGCAGCCTTTTGTCTTATTCAAAGGCCTTACATTTCAAAAACTCTGCTTACCAGGCGCATTTCGCCCAGGGGATCACCATAATAAAATGCTGAGGCCTGGCCTTTGCGTAGTGCACGCATCACCTCAATACCTTTGATGGTGGCGTAAGCCGTCTTCATGGATTTAAATCCCAGCGTGGCGTTGATTATCCGTTTCAGTTTGCCATGATCGCATTCAATCACGTTGTTCCGGTACTTAATCTGTCGGTGTTCAACGTCAGACGGGCACCGGCCTTCGCGTTTGAGCAGAGCAAGCGCGCGACCATAGGCGGGCGCTTTATCCGTGTTGATGAATCGTGGGATCTGCCACTTCTTCACGTTGTTGAGGATTTTACCCAGAAACCGGTATGCAGCTTTGCTGTTACGACGGGAGGAGAGATAAAAATCGACAGTGCGGCCCCGGCTGTCGACGGCCCGGTACAGATACGCCCAGCGGCCATTGACCTTCACGTAGGTTTCATCCATGTGCCACGGGCAAAGATCGGAAGGGTTACGCCAGTACCAGCGCAGCCGTTTTTCCATTTCAGGCGCATAACGCTGAACCCAGCGGTAAATCGTGGAGTGATCGACATTCACTCCGCGTTCAGCCAGCATCTCCTGCAGCTCACGGTAACTGATGCCGTATTTGCAGTACCAGCGTACGGCCCACAGAATGATGTCACGCTGAAAATGCCGGCCTTTGAATGGGTTCATGTGCAGCTCCATCAGCAAAAGGGGATGATAAGTTTATCACCACCGACTATTTGCAACAGTGCCCGCCACGGCAGTTTTCACCCTCGATGCCAACCACGTCAGGTGGCAAATTTTCGACATTAACCGCGACGATGCTAAATTTCAGGGAGAAGTGCGTGGGTGAGATAGCCGGTCGTCAGTCATAAAGGGCAGGGTAGTACCGTTGGCCCGGCGTTCGATAGTACCGTCCGGATACTGCCAGATATCGGCGTCCAGGGAGATGTCCTGAAGCGCGGTGTCCGGAATTTCAGGTTTGTGTCTCTACAAAGACTAACTATCAGAAAAACTCATCGAGCATCAAATGAAACTGCAATTTATTCATATCAGGATTATCAATACCATATTTTTGAAAAAGCCGTTTCTGTAATGAAGGAGAAAACTCACCGAGGCAGTTCCATAGGATGGCAAGATCCTGGTATCGGTCTGCGATTCCGACTCGTCCAACATCAATACAACCTATTAATTTCCCCTCGTCAAAAATAAGGTTATCAAGTGAGAAATCACCATGAGTGACGACTGAATCCGGTGAGAATGGCAAAAGCTTATGCATTTCTTTCCAGACTTGTTCAACAGGCCAGCCATTACGCTCGTCATCAAAATCACTAGCATCAACCAAACCGTTATTCATTCGTGATTGCGCCTGAGCGAGACGAAATACGCGATCGCTGTTAAAAGGACAATTACAAACAGGAATCGAATGCAACCGGCGCAGGAACACTGCCAGCGCATCAACAATATTTTCACCTGAATCAGGATATTCTTCTAATACCTGGAATGCTGTTTTCCCGGGGATCGCAGTGGTGAGTAACCATGCATCATCAGGAGTACGGATAAAATGCTTGATGGTCGGAAGAGGCATAAATGCCGTCAGCCAGTTTAGTCTGACCATCTCATCTGTAACATCATTGGCAACGCTACCTTTGCCATGTTTCAGAAACAACTCTGGCGCATTGGGCTTCCCATACAATCGATAGATTGTCGCACCTGATTGCCCGACATTATCGCGAGCCCATCTATACCCATATAAATCAGCATCCAGGTTGGAATTTAATCGCGGCCTCGAGCAAGACGTTTCCCGTTGAATATGGCTCATAACAGTATCCTTAGTGAGATCAGTTGACGATCATCACACTTTATAAAATCATTTATCTAACAGGATTGAATGACAATGCCTGTAATTATCCTGATCAGAAACGTCTTGCACCCTATCCTGTACATCCCCTCTGGAGCCCGCATTAAAAGGCGCTTTATATGAAATTATCAAGCCACTATAGATACACTGCATAGCTCAGCAATATAAACATAATGTAAATACATATTACATGATGCAAATATGTTTGTTTTCATTACTATGCGCTGGTTTGCTAATGTTCAGCATCATTCATGAATCGGGCTATATTCATTACTAAATATTTTGTAAATTGTTTATGCGGCATTTGTCAGGTTTATTTGACTGTGTCCCTGCTGGCATGTACTCGTAATTGTGTATCGTACGGTTAGCCGACAAACAAAAAGGCCAGGATCTGAGTATGTCTCAGAATCCTGGCCTTTTTCAGGTCAGAGCACAGGGCTCTGACCGGGACTCAAGGTGTTGAGCGTGGGGCAAATTACATCATGCCGCCCATGCCGCCCATACCACCCATGCCGCCCATGCCACCGGCCATTGGAGCGTCATCCTTCTTAGGGGTGTCGGCAATCATGCACTCGGTGGTGATCATTAAGCCGGCGATGGAGGCAGCGTACTGCAGAGCAGAACGGGTTACCTTGGCTGGGTCAAGAATACCCATCTCGATCATGTCGCCGTATACATCGGTAGCAGCGTTGTAGCCGTAGTTGCCGGAGCCGGTACGTACGTTGTTGGCAACAACAGATGGCTCTTCACCAGCGTTGGCAACGATCTGACGTAATGGGGCTTCCATGGCGCGCAGGGCAACCTTGATACCAACCTTCTGATCCTCGTTGTCACCGGCAACCTTGTCAGCAATGGCAGCAGCAACACGAACCAGAGCAACACCACCGCCAGGAACAACACCTTCCTCAACGGCAGCGCGGGTAGCGTGCATGGCGTCCTCAACGCGGGCCTTCTTCTCCTTCATCTCAACTTCGGTAGCAGCACCAACCTTGATAACGGCTACGCCGCCAGCGAGCTTGGCAACACGCTCCTGAAGCTTCTCACGATCGTACTCGGAGGAAGACTCAGCGATCTGCTTACGGATCTGCTCAACGCGGTCAGAGATGTCCTCAGCCTTGCCAGAACCGTCGATGATGGTGGTGTCATCCTTGGTGATAACAACGCGCTTGGCAACACCCAGGTCATTTAAGGTGGCCTTCTCGAGCTCCATGCCCAGATCGGCAGAGATTACGGTACCGCCGGTTAAGATAGCGATATCCTGTAACATGGCCTTACGACGGTCACCGAAGCCTGGGGACTTGACGGCGGCTACCTTAACGATACCGCGCATGTTGTTTACTACCAGGGTAGCCAGAGCCTCAGACTCTACGTCCTCAGCGATTAACAGCAGGGACTTGCCAGCCTTGGCAACACCCTCGAGGATTGGGAGGATGTCACGAATGTTGGAGATCTTCTTGTCACACAGCAGGATGTATGGGTTCTCCAGCTCAACAGTGCCGGTATCAGCCTTGTTGATGAAGTATGGGGAGAGGTAGCCACGGTCAAACTGCATGCCCTCTACGAGGTCTAACTGATCCTCAAGACCCTGACCATCTTCAACGGTGATAACGCCGTCACGGCCTACCTTCTCCATGGCCTCAGCAATCAGGTTGCCTACGGTGGTGTCGGAGTTGGCGGAGATGGTACCTACCTGAGCGATGGACTTGCTGTCCTTGCACTCGGTGGATAAGGTCTTTAACTCTTCAACAGCAGCAGTAACAGCCTTGTCGATACCGCGCTTTAAATCCATTGGATTCATACCGGCAGCAACGGCCTTTAAGCCCTCAGTAACGATAGCCTGAGCTAAAACGGTAGCAGTGGTGGTACCGTCACCGGCAGCGTCATTGGCCTTGGAAGCAACTTCCTTAACCATCTGAGCACCCATGTTCTGGAATTTGCCCTCGAGCTCAATCTCCTTGGCAACGGTAACACCGTCCTTGGTGATTAATGGAGCGCCATAGGCCTTGTCCAGAACTACGTTACGGCCCTTAGGACCGAGGGTAACCTTAACAGCGTTGGCCAGGGTGTTAACACCCTCTAACATCTGGGAACGAGCATCATTGCCAAAAAATACGTCTTTAGCAGCCATTTTCTTAAATCCTGTATGTAATCAAATCTTATTCGTTAACAATAGCTAAAATGTCGCTCTCGGAGAGGATGAATACCTCTTCACCGTCCAGGCGCTCTTTCTTGGTGCCGTAGCCTTCGTTGTAAACAACTACATCACCAACCTTAACGCTTAAAGGAGCGGTCTGGCCATTGTCCAGGATGCGGCCATTGCCAACGGCAAGTACCTTGCCACGAGTGGACTTCACAGCGGCGGAGCCTAATAAGATGCCGCCTTCGGACTTGGTCTCAACCTCGAAAGGCTTGACGATTACACGGTCGTATAAAGGAACTAACTTCATTTTTTTGCCTTCAATAATGCGCGTCCCATTCTGCTTTTGCAGAGTTACGCAAATCCAAACTTGTCTGCCGGCTGCTGTGCCGGCCAAATCCAGACTGACTTGTGAGGAGCAATTCGACTCTGTCCGGTAAGAAAGCTGCTTTTGCAGCTCTCTGTTGCGCCTTCACGGAGTACATATTGTTAAGGACCGGCTCAAACGGCCCCTCAGGCAAATCAATCTGTATTCTTGAACATTTACTAAAATGGGGCCGCAAAAACGCTTTTCAAGGTCAGGTCACATCTTTTTTGAACAAAATTCACTGCGCCGCATAAAAATGCCATTTGTGCCGCCAGCAAATACCAGGCAATGTGGTGATTTGAACAATAACTTGCTGACCGCTGGACCATGCATTACAGGTTTGCAAAGTTACCGTAATGCGGTCAAAAGCTCTATTTCAGGCCATTGCTCAGTACAGACTGAAAGTACCCGTAAGTGCTTTACAAAGGTGACGGAGACTCCAAATATTCAAGCTGATAGTTTTTTTCAGCCATTTTCACTCCCTGGCAAGTCCTGCAGGTCGCTCAATGGCTCTGGCTCCCTGCTGCTCCTGATCTTTTAGGCAGCGCCCATCCTCTCTCCTGGAGCTCAAGCTTCAAGCCTCCAAAAAGAAAAAGCACCCGCCGGAGTGCTTTTTCTTTTGTTGTAAGGCACGAGTTTATGCCGCTGTCACTTAACTCAGCTCTTGAGCGGCTGATGTGGCGTGGCATCTGCGCCGTCAGTCGCTGTGGCAGTGGCTGTGGCATTGGCCGGCTCAGCTGCTGTCTGAGCAGCTGCATCGGCTGGAGCAGGAGCAGCGGCTGGCGCTTGGGCTGCTGCGGCTCTGTCAGCTGCAGCGACTTGGGCTGCGTCCGGGGCTGCGTCGGCTGGCACTGCTGAGGCCGAGTCAGCCTGGGAGCTGCTGTCATCGTTGCGACGGAAAGTGTTCTGCTCGTGGGTGATGACGCCCTTTTCAACGAGGGCGTTGTTGTGCTCTTCGGCAAGCTCTGGGAAGCGCTTTAACAGGTTGACCTCGGATTCAAGCTCAATCTGCTCAGGGGTCTTCTCCTGTACACGCATTACCATCTTGGATTTGACGGTAACTACTACGCCGCCAATGATGAAAGCAGCACCTAGAATCTGAGCTGGCAGAATCTCCTCACCAAGGATGGTAACGCCCAGGATGCCACCGGTAAGAGGCACCAGGTAAATAAATACACCTGCCTTGGAAGCGCCTACCTTGCCAACGGCGTAATTCCAGCCGATAAAGGCCAGCAGACCGGAGAAAATCACCAGATAGCCAAAGCCCCAGATAGCCTCAGGGGTAACGGTATAGACCTCAAGGCTGCCGGTAATCAGACCGGTCAGATAGCACAGCATTGAGCCAAACAGACCTGACCAGGCAGTAATGGCAATGCTACTTACCTTGTTGGAGATATTGCGGCCCATTACACAGTAGGCAGACCAGGCTACCTCGCAGATAACAATGTAGATATCGCCAATGTTAAATGACAGGTTGAGGATAACGTCTATCGAACCCTTGGAGATAATGCACATGGCGCCAAAGCAGGATACCATAATGCCCAGCCAGCCATAACGGTTGAGGCGCTCACCAAGGAAGAAGAAAGCCAGCAGTGTAGTAGCGGTAGGACCGATACTTTCGATAAGTGCGGTATTGGTTGCAGTGGTGTGCTTGAGACCCAGAAAGAGCAGACCGTTATGGACGAGTACGCCCATAAAGCCCAGCGCAAAGGTAATCATAAGCACTTCTTTTCCCGGTTTGAGGCCCTTGGTATCACGCAAAATCAACATGACAGCAAAAAGAGGAATGGCCATCAGCAGGAAGCGGGTTCCTGTGATCATCAATGGCGAGAAAGACTCTACGGCAAACTTGCCAAAGGCCGGTGTTGCGCCCCAAATCAGGCATACAACCAGAAGCAGAATGTAGTACTTAGCCTGGGACATGAAAATAACCTCAAAGAAAAGAACCCGGCATGGGACGCCAGCGCTGTCTGCTGAATGACGTACCCCATACTCAGGGCTAACCCTGCACTGGGCAGGACCACGTATCGGGCCGCTTACAGCCTGTCTCCCGGAAAAGCTGTCAGCTGTACCCTGAAATCTTTATTGTCTAATTAACTGTACGAAACCTGACTTGCGCTCCTGCTGCATCGGCATTGCAGCTCAATGCCCGGCACCGCAGTGGCCTTATGACCATGAAGAAGCTCATGCAGGCTCCAAATGGACTGGTTGGGCCCGACTTTGGGCCAGATGGCAAAGACAAGGCCAGTTTCCCTGAGTGCCCGTTCAGGTACAGGCAAATCAGGGATAACTCGGGACAGCGGCCGGGGAGAGCTGCAGGCAGGCAGGCATGTGAGCTGCCCTGCAGTTTGACTGCACTGCAATTTGAGCTGCCCTGCAGTTTGAGTCGGGCCCAAAATGAAGACGCCTACTGCCACATAAGGGTAGTAAGCGCCTTCTGGTTGTTGTTGCCGGGCCTTATAACGGCCCTGAGAGCGGACTGCTATTTGCTGGGGCTGTCGTCCTCGACAATTTCCTCAAACTTGGCGTCCTTAATCTCTTTTTCAGCCTGAAAACGGGCTTTCATTTCACTGATGGTGGCCTTGCCGGCATCAGGATTTTCTCTTGGAATATTGCCCTGCTCAGCTCGGGCACGCTCCTGAGCCTCTTTTTCCAGATCACGGGTACTTTTGCCGTACTTTTTGATGATGTCTTCGTACTCCTGGTTGCGGCTCTTGAAGATATTAGCCTTGTCAAACACAGGCGAGGAAAAGAGATCCTTCTGAAACAGGCTGCCCTTGATGTTAACCAGCATCAGCACAATGGCCACAGCATCGGTTGCAAAACCAGGAATGAGGTACATGAGCATCATAATCTGAGAGAACATGATGCGCTTTTTGAGCGACATCATGTAGTTCTCACGCTCATGTGGTTCCATGGACAGGATCTTTTCACCATCCTCATTTAGGTCAACCGGGGCGCCCTCCATACTCTTCATGATAACTTCAGTAAATCTTTGCATCTTGCGCAGATCGGAGGTCATCATGGACTTGGCTACAGACATACCTGCAAAGCTGATGAAGAACAGCAGGAAAATGGTCAGCAGAAAACCAATGGTCTGGCCAAGCAGCACAAAGAGATAAATCTCAAGGGCAAACCACAGCAGGAAGAAAAGCGAAAATCGACCCATTAATACCTCAGCATAGAAAACCTTGATACCACAGTCAGACGGCTGCTACCGCCATAAAGCAGTAGACCTATTGTACAGACTTTCTTTCCTGACAGATCATAAAGCCTGCGCCTTATGCTCAATATAGGGCTGACCTACATGACAGCCCCAGCAGGGCATGGACATCACTCCTTCAAAAGAGCATGCATGGGCACGCCATGACGCGCAAGAACGTACCAGCTCGCGGCCATGGGGAGCTCAGAAAAAGTTCTTCTCATGCCAGTACGATCAACCATAATGCCCACCCTTTGTTAAATCGATGAACACTTTAGTGTGAAGATACTAAGAGCCAGCATGTCCCCATCAAAGGCAGGCTGCCTGTCACTGCTCACCGGCAGGCTTTCCCTGAGGCCGAAGCACATTACCAGCAGAGCTCCTCAGCTCTTCATCTGGCAAAGTCAGCCCGGCATGCTGTGCCAGCCCAGGCCTCTGCTGCTCAGCTGCTGTCTGAGTACAGATCGGACTGGTGGCTGTGGAACAGGAGAGTCTCCTTGTCAGGTATTGGACCGTGCAGGACCCGACTTGCGCGGCATGCCGGCTCTGCAGCTGCAATGCAGGGCAGAGGCCTGACTGGCTGCAGCTGTAATGTCAGGCGGCGCCATGAGCGGCGTGCAGCCGCAGGCGTCGTTGGCAGCTGTGCGAGGTGGGTTGTTGTCTGTCTAATGATTTGGCTCAGCTGTATTAAGCTCAGAATATATAGCCGGACCTGGCGCCTTGGGCGGCGCTGTTGTGCCTTTACAACGCAGATCACTGTTTTGCCTGGGTCCGGGTGGTCAGCGCACTAAAAAAATGCAGCTGCACAGCGCTTTTGCCCTTATTGTGCTCAAGAAGGCGAGCTCTTATGCCTGGGGGATAAAAGTTTGCAGCTGAGCGGCCATACGGGACGGAGCGGCACCGGCAGGCCGCGCAGGCATCCTTTGCTGACCCTGACGCAAAATTCATAAAATCATGCCATTTTCAGCACACTATATTGACTACCGCCGGTGAAAATACACTTTTGATCGCGGCATAGCTCAACTGTCTCTTTTTCATGATTAGCCCTGCAGTTACTTTATGGCAACTGCCACACAGCACAAATATCCCATTGGGCATTATAATTACGGCTTAATGCGGAAAGTCCGCTCTGCACCCTGCAGTGCCATGCCACTGCTTCTATGCATTTCCTTCTGGGGGCCTGATTATGCAAAAGAAACTGCTTGAGCGCAGCTCTTTATGCCTGTACCTGATTTCCTTTGTAGCCACACTGATGATTTGCTCTCAGTCCGTGGCCGCCCCCGCTGACAGCAGCAGTGCAGCCGGCACCTCCAATATACTGAGCTCATTTACAGCCTCCACTGACTCAGCAGCCCCAGCTGCCGGTAGCGACAGCACCGGCAGCGGAGCTCTTGAGAGCATTGCTGGTGCCATGAGCTCAGGATCGGGCATGATACCAGGCGCTTCAGACCTGAGCGGCTCACGTGCCGGCCTTAATGGCATGAATCACAACATGCCTTTTATCCCTGCCTTTGATACCGATGGCAATATAGTCATTGTCTCCTTTACCATTCTGGGTCAGTCCTATATCTACAAGCATTCCATTGAGCTTATTTACGACCCTGACGAAGTCACCCTGAAAGAGCCTGCCTTGCCTCCGGCTACCCCACACGAAGATGCCCTTGGACCATCTGAGGTCTATTTCAGCGGACTGAAGTTTACCTTTCCGGTACGCAAGGCCGTTCCAGGTGCCGCCATTGCCATCAAATACCAGGGCTGCGATGAAAGCGGTATCTGCTATCCCCCACAGACCTACAATATCTCCCTGCCTGATAGCCTGATTGAAACACTGTCAGGCTCGGAGCCAGCCAGAGACAAGGCTGATACCACCAGCGCCGAGGGCGCAGCTGGCGCTGCAGCTGCCGCTACAGCTGGCGTTGACAGTAGCGACAACCCTGCCCCTGGTTCAGGAGTCAATCTGCTCAGCGAGCATGAGCGTGCCAGCGGTGAAGGGCAAAAGAGCAGCAGCCTGTTTGAATTTGTCTCCAGCAGCAATGCCGGTAATGGCGATGCCATCAGCCAGCTGCTCTCTGACAATCTGCTCCTTGGTCTGCTCATTCTCTTTATTCTGGGTATCGGCCTTGATCTCACCCCATGCGTGCTGCCAATGCTGCCTATTTTCTCCACCATGGTGATAGGCTCACGCAAGAGTACAGTCAAGAGTACTGACGTGATTGATATTGCCGTAGCAGCCCAGAGCCAGAGTGGCAGCTCCCGCGTACGCCGCATGAATTACGTGTTCTTCCAGAATCTGGGCTTTGCCCTTGGTCTTGCGCTTACTTACACCCTGCTCGGTCTGCTCTTTTCCATGGCCGGTGCCCACATGCACAGCTTCCTGCAAAGTACGGCCATGAACTATACCCTGGCCATTCTGATGATTATCTGTGCTCTGGCCTGCGCTGATGTCTTTGAGCTCAAGATGCCGGCCTTTATCACCAGCCGTCTGCAGTCACGTGCCTCACGACTCAATACCTCAAGCTTCCCGGGAGCCTTTATTCTTGGCGCCATCGCTGCGCTGATTGCCAGCCCATGCACCTCAGCTCCACTGGCCGGTGCCCTGCTGTATGTGATGAAAAACGGTGACACCCTCATGGGTTCCCTGGTGTTCTTTACCATTGGTATGGGTATGGCCACCCCACTGTTCATCATAGGCATGTTCGGCTCACGCTTCCTGCATAAGTCCGGCATCATTGGCGACATTATCAAGCGCCTGATGGTGGTTGCCCTGCTTGTCACAGCCTATATCATTGTCCGCCATACCCTGGGTCGTGCCGAAGTTCTTATCGGTGCCCTTACTGTCTATATTATCTGTGTCTACACCATGGTAAGTGCCGTATTCTTTATCAGAAGACGCGCCCTGCCTATGATTACAGCCACCATGATTGCCGTCTTTGCTCTGGCCCCTACCTACTGGTCCATGGGATACTTTGAGCAGAGCACTCAGCATCATGCCTACCGTGACTTCTACAGCGCCTCAGACATGCACTCGTTAAGTCACATTACTGAGGGCAATTACTCCATGATTGTCTTCACCGCTGAGTGGTGCGCCAACTGCAAGAGCATGGAAAAACAGATCTACTCATCAGCTCACTTCCTGGACATCAGCTCCGATATCCTCCGCGTAGTGGTCAATATCACCGACACTGACAATACTGAGATTGCCGGCATCATCAAACACTATAATGTTATTGGCGTGCCTTACTTTATAACTGTGGACAACAAAGGTAATATTGTAGACAGCCACCTTGGTCTGGCCCCGCCAGCAACGGTATTTGAGGCCGTACATCGCCTGCAATCAAAGTCTGACAAGTGACCGCAGCAGCCCCGGCTCCCCCACGGACCGGGGCTGTTTGCATACAGCCCATAAAGACAGGATCAGAGTACAGCTGCGGCCACCAGAAGCGCAGCGCCTGAGCGGCGCGGCGCTGCCGCCGCCGGCAGCTGCTCCACTGCATGCCGCCGGTCCTTGAAGCCAGCCGTTATACATAAGTACAAGAGATTAATAATTGAGGGAGTGTCGCACCGCACAGCCAGGGCCTGAAAAATGCCCGGCCGCTGCGGTGTGGCACCTGCCAAAGGATGTTTGACATGAGCACATCACCAGAACAGAATGCTGAAAGTGCAAAGGTAAATGCCCCTGTTATCGTTGCTGAAATTTCCGGCAACCATCAGGGCAGCATGGCTCAGGCCATGGAGCTTATTGAGCTGGCCCACAACTGCGGCGCCGACATGGTCAAGATTCAGACCTATACCGAGGATTCTCTGACCATTGACTCAAGCCGCGATGAGTTCCTGCTCAAGGACGGTCTGTGGAAGGGCTATACCTACTACGATCTCTACAAGGAGGCCAAAACTCCTCGTGAGTGGATGAAGCCCCTGTTTGATTTTGCCCGTGATCTGAACATAAAGCTGTTCAGTTCCCCTTTCTCCCTGCCTGATGTTGAGGTGCTTGAGGCTGCTGACTGTCCTGTCTACAAAATTGCCTCATTTGAGCTAAACTTCCCTCAGCTCATTGCCGCCTGCGCTCAGACAGGCAAGCCTATGGTCATGTCCACAGGCCTTGCTACCCTCGATGAGATTGACTTTGCCGTGGATACTGCCCGCTCCAACGGCTGCAAGGATCTGACTGTGCTGCACTGTGAAAGCCACTACCCGGCCGATCCGTCCACCTTCAATCTCAACTCCATTCCTTTCTTCAAGGAGCGTTATGGCTGCAAGGCCGGACTGTCCAATCACGCCATTGGTGATGCCCTTGATATTGCCGCTACCGTCCTGGGTGCTGACATGATTGAAAAGCACTTTGCCCGAGACCGCCAGAGCGGCATTGATGCAGCCTTCTCCATGACCCCGGACGAGCTGCGCCAGCTCAAGTACGACACCAGCACCGTAGCTCAGTCACTTGGCATCAAAGGCGTGCGCCTTGCTGAAATCGACATGCAAAAGCGCTCCCAGCGCCGCTCCGTATACCTCGTCAAGGACCTTGCTCAGGGTGAGGAGCTTACAAAGGATCACGTCAAGATTATCCGTCCGGCCCTCGGCCTTGAACCTGCCCGCCTTAACGACGTCCTTGGCCACAAGGCAGGGCGCGACCTCAAGGCCCCAATGCCTCTGAACGCAGCCGACCTCATCTTATAACCCGCGCCCCGCCGCAGCAAACTGCGGCTGCGCAGCAGCGCGGCCCGCCCTGCCCCAAGCTCTCTGCTGCCCTCCAGGCAGCAGACCAGAGAACTGGCATGGTAAGCCACAAATGTATAAGGCAGCCCTCAGGGCTGCCTTATACATTTGTGCATCACTGCCACGACCACGGCCAGAGCCAGCCCGGCCATATGTGCTTGCCCTGGCCTGATGTGCCTGCCCTGGCCACACGACATCACAGGATACTCTTCAAAATATTTTAGTTAAGCAACTTTACCCGACAGCATATTCACCGGCCAGAAATACTTTTTAGCCTGACAGATTGCAGGATGAACATGATGCTGCAGGTCATACGACCAGAATGCGACCTGTCAAAGCCAGTAGTCACTTTCGAGCATTAACGAATCAGCCTTTGACTATCCTCAGACATTTCCCTGGAAAAGATTCCAGGCGGTGCTTTGGCAGTGGCTCGGGAGGTGCTTTAGCAGCGGGCAATGAGGCTATTACAGGGAGTTTTTTTTGTCGGCGGCCCAGGGCGATTGCAGAGCGTGATTGTTCATGACTCACGGACGCGTTGCAGCGGCCCGGCGTATGCGCAGTGTGTGCCTCTGCAGCCGGTTCTGCGGCGATTGCGGCCGGGCTTTGGGATGAGGGCTGGCGGGTTTCGCCTTTAGCCCGGACGGGGTTGCAGGTGCTGAAAAAAGGAAAGGCAGCCATGCGGCTGCCTTTCCTTTAAGTATGACAGAAGAAAAATTACTTCTTGTCAGCCTTCTTGTCGTCAACTACCTCGACCAGCTCGATCTCGAATACGAGAGTGGAGTTTGGCTTGATCTTGTCGCCAGCACCCATGTCACCGTAAGCAAGGTCAGATGGGATGTACAGCATGGCCTTGGTGCCTTCCTTCATTAACTGAAGACCCTCGGTCCAGCCTGGGATGATGTTGGCCAGAGGCAGAGCGATAGGCTCCTTCTGCTCATCAAATACCTGACCGTCAATGGTGGTGCCCTTATAGCGGACCATTACAGTGTCCTGCAGGGTAGGAACCTTACCGTTACCGGCAGTGAGGATCTTGTACTGCAGACCGGACTCAGTGGTCTTTACGCCCTCTTTCTTGGCATTCTCAGCCAGGAAGGCAGTGCCGGCCTTTAAGTTTTCCTCAGCCTCAGCCTTCTGACGGTTCTCGATACCGGTACGCAGCTTCTCGTCCAGGGCCATCAGAGTATCAGCCATGTCCTTTTCCTCGAGGGTGATCTGGTTGCTCAGAGCATCCATGAAACCCTTTATTACGAGGTCGTGGTCAAACTTGCCAACGATTTCTGACTGATCCTTCTCGATGGTGGAGATGTACTTGCCTACGGAAGCGCCTACAGCATAGGAGGCCTTCTGCTCAAATGGGCTGTCCTTGGTGATGGTGACAGATGCGGCGCCCTGTGCCTTGTCGTCGCCGCCACAGGCGGTTACCAGAATGGTGGCAGCAGCTAATAATGACAGAGCTAAATAATTCTTCTTCATATTCTTAAAAATATCCACGTCGTTAAGTGTTTTCTGAAAAGCGGAGCAGCTGCAGGCCCCTCAAGGCCTGATCAGGGCCTTACTCCCCTGTCAGAACGGCAGTTTCTTATTCCAGCAAAACACCTTCAAAAGCGGTGAGCAATAACTGAAAAATTACGGTTATAACCGCATAAATCTGCGTGTCCGGCATAATTGCTCAGGACAAAATCGATGATTATACGCCAAATCACTGCATATAGGCCATAAATAAGACCAATAATATCCGCTAAGTGGACATAATCTTAGCAGTCAGATCTTAGATTTATCTTAGCAAGTACGTAACTTTATCAAGGGCCACGCCGGGACTTACGGGCCCTGATGCCCAACTGGATCACAAGATATGCACCTGGCCCCCGTCCAGAAACAAATACGAATAATATTCATTATTCCATTGCCTGTTGGACAGGTCAGCCTGTCCAACATGTGGAGAACTCAGCCTGCCCAACATGTGGAGAACTCATCCTGTCTAACATGTGGAGAAGTCAGCCTGTCTAACAGGTGAATATGGCAGCAATGCCAGTCCCCAAAATAGCCACCGGCCCGACCTGCAGTGACTTGCAATGCAGAATCGGGCCGGTGGGGATGCCGGGGCTGCGCCCTGGCGCTGGCCACGGTAAGGCCCTGGCCAGCCGGCCGGTCGGCCAGCCGTGCCGTAAGGCAGGCTGAGCCGGGCAAAGGACTGGTCAGGACAGTCCTGAGTTGGCAATGAAGTGGTTGAAGGAGCCGGTGCCCAGCTTCAGGGCCACTTCCTGACACTTGTTATTGACGATAGTAATCAGGCCGCCGTCAGTGGCCAGGGAGTTGTCGTTATAGACATCGTCATCACGCAGCTCTACCACCTCGCCAATGGCGGTTACTCTGAAGCCCTTGAGCTCAGGGATCTGGGCACAGTGCTTTGTCAGAGCTTCAAAATCTTTTGGTGAGCAGGTAAAGAGAATGTTGTAATCGCCGCCGCTGCTTAAAGCCAGCTTGAGCAGAGCCTTGGCTGACATCTTGAAGTCACTGAGCAGTGATGAGGCTACAGGGTCAAGAGGCAGGCTTTCATAATTAAGCAGCGCACGGGCACGTGACTGAACCAGTACATGACTCATGTCTCCAAGCAGGCCATCGGAAACGTCGATAGCGCAGTTGGAGAACTTGATGAGCTCCCTGACAAAAAGAGACATGCGTGGGTCGTAGCCAAAGGCATGCTCTTCAAAACGGCGGCGGGCATCAGTGTCCATGTTGCGCACTGAATTGTTATACATTGCCTTGACGTACAGACCGTTGGAGCCCAGAGTGCCAGTAACAGCAATGATGTCGCCTGGCTTTGCAGTGTTGCGGCGCAGGCTGCGTCCCTCTTCAAAGCTTTTGCCAAAGGCGGTCACGGAAATGGTCAGAGGGGCATTACGCTGAGTTACGTGGGTAACATTGCCGCCAACCAGCACGGTATTGTGGCTTGCCAGACAGGCCTCAAGGCCCTCGGAGAAAGGCCCCCAGAACTCGTCAAAGTCAACGTAGCGGTCAGGGATATCAAGTGAAAGGGTAACAAACTGTGGCTGAGCACCCATGGCATAGAGGTCGGAGAAATTAACCTCAAGGGTACGGGCACCGAGCAGGCGTGGATTGAAATTGGTAAAGAAGTGAACGTT
This sequence comes from Anaerobiospirillum sp. NML120511, assembly GCF_023050955.1. Taxonomy (NCBI): domain Bacteria; kingdom Pseudomonadati; phylum Pseudomonadota; class Gammaproteobacteria; order Aeromonadales; family Succinivibrionaceae; genus Anaerobiospirillum; species Anaerobiospirillum sp. NML120511. Next base: position 112,134 of record NZ_JALKIK010000010.1, on the reverse strand, counting down.
TTCTACCAGGGTATCAGTAGTAATGGCATAGGTGCCGTCCATCTTAATGAGTGCAGCATCATCACCAATGCCCAGCACCAGCCCCATCTTTTCTGCCTCACGGGCAAAACCTGGATTAAGGCGGGAAAAATACTGGTGAATAAAAGAAAACTCATCATTAGCCATTGTTTCTACCCTTTAGAACACTGTTAAGGTATCCAGGCACGGATACTCCCCTCATGCCTGACCGGCTGCAGGATCTGCTCCGGAATTTCAGTCCACAGCTGAGCCCTGGCTGCATCAATACAGACAGTCTCAGAACCAATATTTTTCGTTCATTTCAGGCCATCCCGACCCTGCACAAAGATCAGTAGACCTGCAGCGTGCTTCTCTCCATAACACAGCTGCTCATGGCTATCTTACTTTAGCCGCCCCAGTACTTCAATGCCATGGCCGCGCTGCCCTCCAGGACGACATGTTCCTAAAGCCGCACCAGCCCCGCCTGAATCGGCTCCGGACGCATCCAGCCAGCTGCATGCACCTCATGCCTGCGGCCCGCCGGCGCAAGGCTGTGCACAGCCTGGGCCCTGCCCGGCCATGACCTGGCATGGCGCCGCTCCGCGCCTTGCGCAGCTATGCTGGGCACCGCCAGGTTGATGGCAATGGCCGGAGCCGGAAAAAAATTAGACCCAGTAAATGGGCCTAATCTTTGATGGTTGCACTGTATACAGGTCAGTTCAGCAGGACCTGTGGGCATGGCGGGGCCGGTCAGTCGGTCTGACGGATAGACTTGACTACCTTGTCCAGTACGCCGTTGACGAACTTGTGGCTGTCTTGCTCGGCAAAGGACTTGGCCAGCATGATGGCCTCATTGATTACCACCTTGAAAGGTACTTCCTGACGGTATTTGAGCTCAAAAGTGCCTAAACGCAGAATTGCCTTGTCCACCTGGTCCAGATCCTTTAAAGGACGGGACAGGAAAGGCTCAAATACTGAGTCAAGGTAATCGCAGTTGGCGATAATACCCTGAATTAAATCGTGCATGTAATCGAGATCAGCGCCCTGTACTGGCTGGTCTTCCAGAAACTGCTGCTCAATGGTGTGGGCTGATAAGCCGGTCAGCTGCCACTGATAAATTGCCTGCAGGGCAAAGTGACGAGCCTTGTGGCGCATTGCCGGGGTTACTGCACCCTCAGTCTGATCCATATAAACCTCAAAGTATGACTGATACGCAACAGATAGAACGCCCTGAAGCTGCCCACAGCAGATAAGGCGTGGCAGCCCGTGGACCATGGTCAGTCTGACCGGTCCTGCCTTGATGGAGCTGTTGCGCTCACATGGTCATGAAATGGAAAGGAAAAGTTGCTCAAATACGGCCGCAGTACAAATCATGCGGCCCTGTGCCCCGCCGTGTTTGATTTGCAGCCCGGGCAAGCTGTTGCAGGCCTTGGGCCTCAGGCTCAGTCCTGAGCTTGAGGGGCACAAAGGCAGGTGGAGCTTACACCGTCAGGCCATCAGCCTGACGCAGTCAGAACGACACAGTCAGACGGACGCATTCAGACTGACTCTGTCAGCTCCGGCTGCAGCATGCGGCTGCAGCATGCGGCGGTAGCCCTTTGCCACCTGATTGCTGTCTTTACAATCAGCTCTTTAACTGACGCATTACGTTGACCATCTCCAGGGCGGCGGCGGCGGCCTCACTGCCCTTATTACCGGCCTTGGAACCGGCACGCTGAACAGCCTCGTCCAGAGTGTTGGTGGTCAGAACGCCATTGGAAATAATGACCTGACGGTTCAGGGTAACCTGGGTGATGCCCTTGGCACACTCGTTGGCTACTACCTCAAAGTGGTAGGTGGCACCACGGATTACGCAGCCCAGGGCGATGAGGGCATCGTACTTGCCGCTGGCGGCCATGGCATCCAGAGCCAGAGGAATCTCAATGGCACCTGGAACACGTACTACAGTGATGTTCTCTTCAGGAACCAGACCGTCTCTCTTTAAAGAGTCGATAGCACCCTCAACCAGTCTTTCACAGATAAAGCTGTTGAAACGTGAAACCACGATGCCAAAGCGGGCGTCCTGGCAAGGCTTAATGCCTTCAATGAAATTAACAGACATCTAAAAAACTCCACTGTCTCATTTCTCACCGTGATTATCAGCCCCGGCATTCAGTAAACAGAAAATCACCAGCTGATGGCCGTGACTGCCTGACCGGGCAGGCCTTAAGTGTGAATGAGCAACTTGAAAATACGCAGACGCACAGCGTCCATAAATTAATGCACTTTTAAGCATTGCATGCTGCAAAGCCTTAAAAACGGCGGAAAAGCGCATAAAGCCGCCAAATTTAGCCAGATAGTATAGCAAAAATTGCCCGCATCACCCAATGCGCATAAGCCGCGCCTCTGTCCTGGCGCCGCGCAGTCCTTGCATGGCCAGGCAAGGCGCAGGCTGGAGCATGCCTGGCTGCAGGTTGCAGCCGGGCTGCTACTGCAGGCTGCAGCCAGACTGCGACTGCAGCGGATGCAGCGTGGTCGCATACTTGCTCTTAGAAGAATCCGTTTTTCTGCAGGCTCTCGAGGGTCACACCGCCATCGGCTTTCTTTTCACCGCCATTATTGATAAGCAGCAGACGCTCCAGATAACGGGCCAGCACGTCCACTTCGAGGTTGACCTTTGAGCCTGGACGGAATGAGGTAGCCACCTCATGCTGGGTGTGAGGAATGAGGGTCAGACGGAAGTCAGTGTCTCTGACCTCATTTACGGTCAGGGAAATGCCATCGACTGCAATGGAGCCTTTCATGGCAATGTAATGTTTAAGGCTTGCCGGGGCCTGAATCCAGACATTGATGGCCTCATCAACACGGTAGTTTTCCAGCACAGTACCTATGCCGTCGACATGGCCCTGCATGATGTGACCGCCCAGACGGGTATGAGGAGTACAGGCCAGCTCAAGATTGAGCTCAGTGCCCGGGGTATAAAAACCAAAGCAGGTAAGATTGACACTCTCAAAGGACAGATCAGCCTCGTAGGCATCCTCATGCAAAGCTGTAGCAGTTAGACAGACACCATTAGTGGCAATGGAGTCACCAAGACGTACTCTGTCCTTTAAAAAGGCCGGATCAGTGCCCACCACAATGTGAGAGCCCTTGCCATTGCGCTCAATGCTGCGCAGTACACCCTTGCTTTCGACAATACCTGTAAACATGAACTGTACCTTTAGTCTTTCTTAAAATATTCCTGCTGACCGCCCTGTCCCCGGCATCATAGCCAGCTGCCGCTGCCGGAGCAGCCTGCTGCCCGGCCCGGCCTGGCTGCCCGCATATGCCGTCCGCCCCGGCCAACCGGGCTGCCTCAAGGGCAGGGCGGGCTGGCAGATGGCGGGGCCGGGCCTGTAATCAGATGCGATGGGCGCGGGTTACAGGCTTGCTCAGCACCAGGCCAATGTTGCTCTTGAAGGTCTTGACCTTGCACTTCTTGAAGCGCAGAGCTTCGGCAAGGCGTGACGGCTCGTGAATGGCAAAGGCACTCTTGGCCTCAAGACCGAGAATCATAGGGCTCATGTAGCAGTAGCATTCATCGATAAGACCGTGCTCCAGGAAAGCTGAGCCCAGGGTTGAGCCGGCCTCAACCATGGCTACACGAATGTCACGGCTGCCAAGGAAATCAAGCACGGCACTTACTGAAGCGTGAGCCTTGCCATCAGTACCCAGATCAAATGGAACAGCTACCACGTAGACGCGGTCAGACCACTTTTCTACCACGAAGTTGCTGCCCTGGGCCACTACTTTGTCTCTGTTGATCTGCCAGCTGTTTGTGATCAGCTTTAAGACTTCAGCCTGAGCCTCATCCCTTGAGGCTGGCAGCCTGCCGGTGCCTGCAGCGCTGTCAACTGATCCGGTGGCGGCTCCGTCAGCCTTCATGGCAGCGTCGGCGGCTCTGGCGGCGTCGGCGGTCCTGGCTGCATCTGCGGCCTTTGCTATGGCTGAATGGTCAGGACGCTCAGGAATGATGGACAGAGTGCGGCCCTTGAGGCAAGAGACGCTTACCTTCTGATCATCAGATCCCTTGCGGCCACGGCCTGATCCCCTGCCTGACCTGCTGCGGGAGTTAAGCTCACGCAGCTCAGCCATGGTAAAGCATCCTATAGGACTGTCATGACCAGGCATGGTCTCATCATCATCCCTTTCCAGTATGCCTGCGCCCAGTGAGGTACCGGCCCTGCTCAAATCCTTGAGGTCACGGGAACCGGCCTCAACAGCAAAGGCGGCGGCGGTCTGACTGGCATTACCCTGGTCGGCTGTGGTTATGGCGCCACGGGTAGCAGCACGGCCTGCAGCACGTCCGGCTGAGCTGGCTGCCGGTGCGGCCGCTGCAGCTGCGGCTGCCTCCTTTGCAGCTTCCTTGTCGCTCTTCTTGTCAGAGGACTTTTTGCGCTCAGGTTTGGCCTTGTTCTTATCACTGATGGCTGCGACAGTAAGCTCGGTGCTGCCCACCACAATGAAATTCTCACCTGTGGAGAAAATGGCATAAGGATCAAGATCGTACAGCTGTCTGTTTGGCATGAGCGTGCCCTTGCTGTCGATAATGACCTTGACCGGCTGTCTGATTAAAGTGGTATCCAGACCTGTCAGCAGCTTGATAGGCAGATCCTCAAGACGCACATTGAGCTTCGGGTTATCGGTAAGCACGGTCTTGTAGGAGGTAATAACGGCATCAGACCACAGACGCAGACGCTGGACATCAGCACGGCACCTGTCATTGGTAATCCACTTGGACTCATTGGTAGACAGAGCCACACGGCCATCAAGGCTCATGCCGTACTTGAGAATGGTAAATGGTCGTCCGGTGGTAATGGACTTGAAGAATGCGCGGTTGAGCTTGATGCATTCCTTGTTTAGCCTGCCTGTGGCCACCACTACCTGAATATTGGCATCCAGCAGCATGCGTATGCCCTTACCGCTCACACGCGGATCAGGATCGGTAGAACCTATGACCACCTTTTTGACACGGGCATCGATAAGGGCCTGAGCACATGGTGGAGTGCGCCCATGGTGAGAGCACGGCTCCAGGGTTACGTAGCAGGTGGCACCCTCAACATCAAAACCGGCGGCACGCAGAGCCATGACCTCAGCATGAGGCTGACCTGCACAATGGTGAAAGCCCATACCCAGAATTTTGTTGTTGCGGACAATAACACAGCCTACGGCCGGATTAGGCGAAGTGGTATAACGACCCTTCTTGGCCTCTGCCAGTGCCATTTTCAAATAGTAATAATCGCTGTGTTTTTCCCTGGCCATAACCGCTACCTCACTGAAGAACAAACATATAAAAGGCTATCTTATCCCAAAAAACAATGAGCTGCCCCAAATTGCTCTGATGCTTTTGAGACAGCTCATCAAAAAATATGCCTCTGGGCACTGTGCCAGGGCACAGGCAGTTTCGCTTGAGACTGCCTTATGTATTCTGTTGCGCCCTGCAGCAGTCCTAAGTCCTGCCTGCAGTCGCATGCGGCAGCCTGAGGCAGGCATCATGCCCGCCCAGGCTGCATCAGGCAGCCACTAACAAGTGATGACCTGCCTGCTGGTGTGACTTAGTCCTTGTAAACAGGGAAACGGTCACATAAGGCCTTGACGCGGGCACGGCAGCTCTCGATTACAGACTCATCCTGCCAGTTGTCCAGAACGTCACAGATGATGTTGGCCAGCTCGCGTACTTCCTCATCCTTGAAGCCACGACGGGTAACAGCTGGAGTACCGATACGCAGACCGGAGGTGATGAACGGGCTGCGTGGGTCACCTGGAACGGAGTTCTTGTTTACGGTGATGTTAGCCTTGCCCAGAGCAGCCTCAGCGTCCTTACCGGTCATCTCAAGGCCGATGAAGTCGAGCAGGAAGAGGTGATTCTGAGTACCGCCGGAAACAATCTTGTAGCCACGGCTCTTGATGATGTCGCACATGATTCTGGCGTTAGTCAGAACCTGCTTCTGGGACTCAACGAACCATGGCTCCATGGCCTCCTTGAATACTACGGCCTTGGCAGCGATAACGTGCATTAAAGGACCGCCCTGGGAGCCTGGGAAGATAGCGGAGTTGAGCTTCTTGTAGATATTCTCGTCGTGGCAGTTGGACAGGATCAGACCTGAACGTGGACCGCCCAGGGTCTTGTGGGTGGTGGAGGTTACTACGTGAGCATAGTCAATTGGGCTTGGGTACAGACCTGCAGCAACCAGACCGGCAACGTGGGCCATGTCAGCGATGAGATAGGCGCCAACCTCGTCGGCGATCTCACGCATCTTCTTCCAGTCAACAATGCCGGAGTAGGCAGAGAAGCCGGAAACGATAACCTTTGGCTTAACCTCGAGGGCCTGAGCACGGATAGCTTCGTAGTCGAGCTCACCGGCCTCGTTTACACCGTACTGAACAGCGTTGTAAACCTTACCGGAGAAGGATACGGAAGCACCGTGGGTCAGGTGACCACCGGCAGCCAGAGACAGACCTAAAATGGTGTCACCTGGATTGCACAGAGCCATGTAGGCGGCACAGTTGGCCTGAGAACCGGCGTGTGGCTGAACATTGGCGTATTCGCACTTGAAGAGCTTGCAGGCGCGCTCAATGGCCAGACGCTCAACCTCATCAACGTACTCACAACCACCATAGTAACGCTTGCCTGGGTAGCCCTCAGCGTACTTGTTGGTCAGCTGGGATCCCTGAGCCTCCATGACACAGAGGCTGGCATAATTCTCAGAAGCGATAAGCTCGATATGATCTTCCTGACGTGCGTCTTCGGCAGACATGGCACTGAAGAGTTCTGGATCGTATTGAGCAATGGACTTGGAAGAGTTAATCATCATAAAGCGGTTAATTTGCCTGACCGGGCACCGCGCTGCAAAAATCCGGGCCGCCCGGAAAAAATGGGCTGCCCATCTTACAGCTTGAATACAGCCGTACAGGACATCTCCTGATTGAGCGTCATGACCAGCCCTGACCGTACGCCGCCCCTACAGTGCGACTTCGCCCCGGACTGAGGCATAACTGTGAATGAACGATGACCGTGGTCATCAGCCGTCCAGTAACACCCGCAAGTGATCCTGCGGGCAAAAGTAATCTGTTATCAGCCACCCGGCATCGCAGCATCAGCTGCGCTGCTGCACTGCGTGCGCCACTGCAGGCTGCTCCTGGCAGAGCCGCGCTGCGCGCAGTGTGCACCGCGCCTTGCGCAGTGTACATAACGCCTGTGCGCTGTGCGGGGCGGCGGCCCTGTCGGGCCCCTGGTGATAATAATCAAACAGCCATAGCCTCTGCGCTGGATGATTTTTGTGCCGAATAATGAAAAAAGTGGCAATCATACAGTGAAAAGCTGGAGAAAAGGCTGAAAAAACGAGAAAAAGACTAAGGTCAGGATGACCGGAGGTGCAGGCATTGCACAGGGTAACTCTGTACCTGCAAAAGAATAAGGCAGCCGCATGAAGCTGCTGATAAATCTTGAACAATTCAGGGACACATATTTTAGCACAAAGTCCCAAATTACCAGACAAACAGGGCCAAAAAAGCCCGGCTGATGGCTACTTTTTATCTCTTTTAAATGGACAGAGCATGCCATCGGTACAGCCCCGGCCTTCAAATGCCCCTCCATTGACCAGTGAACAATATTGAATCAGCACAAAATGCAAGAGCGCACACTCAGTACTGTGAGCTCCAAAGCACAACAGGCACATACTTTGTCCAGAAACGTGTTGAGGTTCACACTATCTGCTATATGCAGCGCACTTTTTGTCCCGTCCCCCGTCAAAAACCTATCCAGCCCCTGCCACCATCACAGGCTGCACAATCAGCCACAGCCTCAACGGGCGACACCTGGTCTGTATGCATTCCGGCCCATTCATGGCGCGAGCGCCCAATTCATGGCCCATGCACCAATCCATGGCCCAGACACCAATTCATGGCCCTGGCGCCCATGCACTTGCCTGAGCCCGCTGGCTGCAGCTCCCTGAGCATGCCTGCCAGGAGCGCACTGAGCGCCATCAGCGGGGCATCAGAACAAAAATGGCATGCAAGGCATGCATTTTGGCCCTGAATCTGTCTATGACAGGGCTTTTCAGGACTGATTTTGAGCATATCTTACCCAGGGTACTGATCCTGACTGTCCCTAGATAACCACAATCTGGCGGACATAAGTGATAAAGATCAAATATTTCGGCCTCGAATTGGGTGAAAAATCGCTCAAAACTGATAATTTTTGAGAATTATGGGGCTTTTATTGGTAAAATTAGCGAAATTTTGTCAGCTGGAGAAGTTTTGTGGCACGCCCAAAAATCCTGGTCGTAAACGGACCAAATCTGAACTTTCTTGGTATTCGTGAACCAGGCATTTATGGCAGCGATACTCTTGAGACTGTCGTTGACCGTCTTGCCGAGCGCGCCGGCTCACTTGATGTGGATCTGGAGCACTTTCAGTCCAACAGCGAAGGCGCCCTGGTAGACAGGATTCAGCAGGCATATGGCAATACCGACTTTATCCTGATTAATGCCGGTGCCTATACCCACACCAGTGTTGCGCTTCTCGATGCACTGAGCTCTGTGGCCATACCATTTATCGAGATTCATATTTCCAATGTCCATGCAAGAGAGCAGTTCCGCCATCATTCTTACCTGTCGGCCAAAGCCATGGGTGTGATCGTGGGCTTTGGTCTTGACGGTTATGACTTTGCCCTGCAAAAGGCCGTTTCATGGCTCAGGACTCAGAGCAAATAACAAGCATAACTGCGACTGCAGATGCAGATACAAATGCAATGCAGCTGTGACAGCACTGCCAATGCAGATGCTGGTACGACAGCACCGCAACTGCATCAGCATCGCCGATGACACAGTTCTGACGATATCAGTGACTCCATCATCGTGATGCCTGAAAAACAGGCTGTCCTCAATTAATCTGACGGCAGCATTCACTGACAGCGGCAGCAAAAAAAACACCTTTATCCTCTCTTAACAAGATTTCGAGCATCAGCACCTGTCACGGAAACAGGCCCTGATGCATGCAGCAAAAACTGCCTGACGGTACGTGGTGCCGTGCCGCACGGCAGTGCCGTACCGCATGGAAGAGCCTGGCAAAGCCAGGCTGTGTGCGCATGAAGGGGCAATGTCCCTTTGGTCGTGATGCTGCTTATGCGCTGTGTCAGCGTAATGCTGAACAGCAGCTTTCAGTACTTTTTTGCGCAGTCGCCGCCACCGGGACTTTCCATGGCGCTGTCTGCATTTCATCAACACCGCAGCCTGACGGGTTTTAGCTCACTGGTATGCGGCACCCAAAGCACATGATGCTTTACTCTCTGACCAGATCTGCAGACGTCCATGACTGCAGTGCGGCAGCAAACTGAATGCAGAGCCTGTGAGGCTTTGCCTGCCCCGGTCATGAGAACAAACATAGTTGCTGTTTCTTCCTCCATTTGCATTTCAGGCCAGATGCCTCTGCGCCCTGCATATCAGCCGGGGCTGCAGTCATTTTGTCTGAAAAATGTTAACTTCAGGCTTGCAAGGGAAAAATTTGGGATTAAAATGCCATCTTTCTCCATGCCAGCCACCGAAGATGCTCACAGCATGTTCAATGTCCATGTCAGATATGCCACGGCCTGCTCCAGTCAGGAACAGCCCGACAGTTTTGACGGCCACTAAGGCCGCTCAGCATGACAGAGCCGTGTATGACTGCAAAGAAGGGCGATCCCCCTTCGCCTGTGCGCCGGACATGCCGCATCAGGCCAATGCCTGATGTGCTGACAGATGAGCCCATGTGGAGAAAGTGAAAGTACGGTGAGAGACATCATTCACCGGATTCATGGAAGGCAGTGGCTACATTTTAAAAGCGAGCTATATGATGCCGGGCACAGACTCATCAGGGACAGGTACCCTCAATGAAAGCCCGCTCCATTCATATATCCTTGCGTGTTTTATTTGGGAATCTAAATGCAAATTGACATTCACAAGATCGCTAAATTGATTGACCTCGTATCCAATTCCGATGTCGCTGAAATCAATTTAAAGCAGGGTGAGGAAGAGCTCCGTATCTCCCGCCAGTCTACTGTGGTTGCACCTGCCGTACAGACAGTCGTTGCCGCCGCTGCTCCTGCAGCTCCGGTCGCCGCTGCCGCACATGCTGCTCCAGCTCCAGTTGCCGCTGCTCCAGCAGCCGCTCCTGCAGCCGCACCAGCCGTTGATGATTCCAAGATCATGCGTTCTACCATGGTTGGCACCTTCTACCGTGCTGCCAGCCCTACCAGCGCCCCATTTGTTGATGTTGGCTCCACAGTCAAGGAGGGTGATACCCTGTGCATCGTGGAAGCCATGAAGATGATCAATCAGATCCCAGCTGACCGTTCCGGCACCATCAAGAAGATTCTGGTCGAAAACGGCACCACAGTTGAGTTCGATCAGCCAATCTTTGAATTTGAATAAACTACCTGCTGCAAATGCGCTTACGCAGGCTACTGCACTTACGCTGCCCTGTTTACCATGACTGAGGCAGCCTGCAGCGGCCCAGGTAACAGTACCGGTCGCCTGCAGACAGGCCCGGCTCAGGCACAGACCTGCAGCCGGGCCTGAGCAGATCATAAGTCCTGCACTGCCCTTCTGACTTAAGCTCAATCTCTAAGCCCATGCTGAGGCAGTAAGCAAAGCAGGTCCCTGCCAGGCCACATCCCCTCCTGAGTTTCCATACGCTTCACCCACGGTGCCCCGGCGGCACACGGTACCCACAGAGTCTGCAGCGCCATATGGCGCGACGCTCACAGAGCATATGGTGCCAGTACAGCAAAGTCTGTTTCAGGCACAGTGTGAAGAAATAATACGGGAAATAAGGGAAAATAAAGGCTCCGCCGGCCTTACAACTGCCTGGTTACCACTTTTTTCGGGAATATCAGTTAATATGCAAATTGAAAAGGTGCTTATTGCCAACCGTGGCGAAATTGCCTTACGTGTACTTCGCGCCTGTCGTCAGCTCGGTCTGAAGACTGTTGCCGTACACTCCAGCGCAGACCGCGATCTCATGCATGTTAAGCTGGCCGATGAGTCTATCTGTATCGGTCCGGCCTCCGCCAAAGACTCCTACCTGAACATCCCTCGCATTATTGCTGCTGCTGAGGCCACCGGTGCTTCAGCCATTCACCCAGGCTACGGCTTCCTGTCAGAGAATGCCGACTTTGCCGAGATGGTGGAAAAGTCAGGTTTCATTTTCATCGGCCCTAATGCCGATACTATCCGCCTTCTGGGCGACAAGGTTTCCGCCAAGCGAGCAATGATCAAGGCCGGCGTACCTTGCGTACCAGGTTCAGAGGGCGCTCTGGGCGAGAATCTTGAGGATAACAAGAAGATTGCCCGCAAGATTGGCTACCCAATTATCATCAAGGCCGCCGGTGGCGGTGGTGGCCGTGGCATGCGTGTAGTACGCCGTGAAGAGGAACTGGCCGAGGCCATCAGCCTCACCCGCCGTGAAGCTGACATGTTCTTCAACAACCCTGCCGTTTACATGGAGAAGTTCCTTGAGAACCCTCGTCACATCGAGATTCAGGTTATCTCCGACGGACGTGGCCATGCCTGCTACCTGGGTGAGCGTGACTGCTCCATGCAGCGCCGCAACCAGAAGGTTCTTGAAGAGGCTCCAGCTCCATTCATTACCCAGAAGGAGCGTGAGACCATTGGTATGTCCTGCGTCAAGGCCTGTATTGACATTGGCTACCGTGGCGCCGGCACCTTCGAGTTCCTCTATGAAAACGGTCAGTTCTTCTTCATCGAAGTTAACACCCGTATTCAGGTAGAGCACCCAATTACTGAAATGATCACCGGTATCGATCTGGTACGTGAGATGATTTCCGTATGCGCAGGTGAACCGCTGTCCTTCCAGCAGTCCGATATCAAGCTCAGGGGCCACGCCTTTGAGTGCCGTATCAACGCTGAGGATCCTAAGACCTTTATTCCAAGCCCAGGCCTTATCAAGCGTCTGCACATCCCTGGCGGTCCAGGCGTACGCTGGGACTCCCACATTTACGAGTCCTATGTAGTGCCACCTCACTACGACTCCCTGATTGGCAAGCTCATTGTTCACGATGACACCCGTGAACTGGCAATGGCCCGTGCCTGTGAAGCCCTTGATGAAATGATCATCGAAGGCATTAAGACCAACATTCCTCTGCACATGGATCTGCTCACCGACGAGAACGAGATCCGTGGTGGTGTATCCATTCACTACCTCGAGGAAAAGCTTGAAGGTAACAGCCCAAGCCCTGCAGCTCCAGGTAAGGATCCGGCAGAGCCTGCCCGCTCTCTGGCCCGTACCACCCCTGCAAGGGCTCCTGCCAAGGCCCCAGCCAGGGCTGACTCCAAAACAACAGCGAAGACTGCAAAGCCTGCCGCAGCCAAAGCTGCAGCCAAGCCAGCTGCAAAGACTGCATCAGGCAAGGCCACTGCCAGCAAGGCCACTGCCAGCAAGGCCACCTCCTCCACAGCAAAGTCAGCCGCCACCAAAGCCGCTGCTGCTGACAAGGCCCCAGCCAGGGCTGCAACCAGCTCTGCAAAGAAGAGCACAAAGTCTCCAGCCAAAACTGCTGACAAGGCTGCTCCAGCAAAGGCCACCCCGGCCAAGACTGCTGTAAAGAGCAACGCCAAGGCCTCCCCAAATGCCGAAGCACCAGCTGACAAGCCAGCAACAAAAAGATGCTGCCGCACCAAGGCCGCATCTGCTGCCAAGCCAGAGGCTAAAAAGACCCGTGCTAAAAAATAAGCTCTGACCACAACAGAGACCAGCAGGCTGCCTAACATATCAGGCAGCCGGCCGAACCACAAAAAAGCGCCTCCGGGCGCTTTTTTACTGGCCCCTTGACCGAGTAACACGTATTTCTTTATCAAAAAATCACGTCCAGCCAATCACATCTCCCTACACCCCAGGCCCTCAAATCCCATCCAATCCATCCAACCATCCAACCATCCATCCATCCATCCCATCCGGGCAAACTGCCAACACCTGGCCTGCCGCACTGCAATCCACTTCAACTCGCCATCCATCAGCAACGGCAAAGACAGCGTCCCAGATATACATACAGCGCGCTGAGCAGTAAACGCCCATGACCATGGAGTGAACTGCCTGTCCTTAATACCAGCTATGGCCACGCCTGAACCCAATGCGCGTAATGGCCCTGCAGCTGCTCATACAGCGCCTCAAACGACTGGGACATGTCTGTGAGCATAAAAGGCCGCTAAAGGGCTGCAGCGCGCTCTGGAGAGCCTATGCGGCCCTTGTTGCTGGCCGGGATGCATTTGCCACTGCGCTGCAGCGCAGCTGCTCTGCCGCTGGCCGGGATAAACTGCCACAGTCAGAGCAGCGGTCGCTGGCGGGGAGACGGCCGCTGGCAGGGTGGCTGCCACAGGCAGTGCTGTTGAAACTGTGGGGGCCAGAAACAGCAAAGCCCGTCAAGTGACGGGCTCTGCGCTGGTGGTTAGACCACCTCGTTAGATTTGAGCATGTCGCTCGGACGGGTTCTGGCACGACGACCGCCCATCTGGCTCTGCATCTTCATATAGGTATTGGCATTGGCCTTGGCGTGAATCAGGTCTGTGGTTGCAGATACCTGATTGCCCTGCATGCCGGGTGCGCCGTTGTTTACAAACTGCACTTCAGGCTTGAGCAGGTTATCACGCTTCTGGGCGGATACATTCTGACGTGACTTCATTACTGGAGCGGTCTGAATGTTGGCCATTGGGTCCTGGCTGTGCACCTTAGGCATGGTGTCACGTGACGGGGTAGCCATCACATTGCTGCCGGTAGTAACTACCTTGCGTGGACCGCCCATGCCCGGACTTACCATGGTTCCTCCGCCCATCTGAGATGGCGGAGCCGGCATGGCTGTGCCAAGACCGATTGGTCCTCTTGCTCCCAGAGCGTTACGGGAGCTCTGAGCCTTACCCTGCTGCAGGGCAGACTGAGGCTGGCTCTGAGCTGCTCCCTGACCACCATGTCCGCCATGAGACCCCTGAGGGCCGCCCTGTGACTTTGGAGCCTGGGCACGGGCCAGAGCGCGGGCACGGGTATTTGCCTGATAGCTGGAAAACTCCTGCGTATGGGCTTTGCCTCTTTGCATGGAGCTGTCATTGTTTAAGGTGGTGTTCATGGCGTCAGCTGCAGACTGGGCTGACATGGCAGCACCAGCAGAACCGCCACGACCAGGGTTTACCGTAGCTGAGTCGGCATGTGAACTGAGCATGCGTCCACCTGCACCGCCGGCCTGAACCTTGCCCTCCTTCTGCGCTGACAGACGGGCTTTCTTGAGAGCCGAAGTATCGAGCCCTGCCCCGCGCTTAGGCATCTGATGAGTCTTAAGCGAAGAGGTATCCAGCCCGCCCTTTGGCAGATCAATTGGATCAAGATAATCGATGCCGCCCTCATTTTTTGGTCCGCGCACGCTGGCATGAGGATCAATCTGGACATGCTTGCGGGCCTGAGCCTGCAGGATCTCCAGATCCATATTGTTACGCTGGCTATTACCATAGGCATAAGCAGCGGCAGCACCTGGACTTTGACTGCGACCGCCAAAGCGGCTGGAAGCAGCCATTTTCTGGGCCCGGGCAGCAGCGGCAGCCTTGGCGCGGTTTTCCTCTTCGACCTTGGCACGGGCAGCGGCAGCAGCCTTTTCCTTGGCGGCAGCCAGCTCCCTGACCTTGGCCATGGCACGCTTTTCAGCCTCAGCCTTTTCACGGGCTTCAGCTTCGGCTCGGGCCTGGGCCTGAGCCTGAGCACGGGCCTTGGCCTCAGCTTCAGCACGCGCTGCAGCCTCGGCACGGGCTGCCTCCATACGGGCCTGCTCGGCACGGGCAGCGGCCTCGGCTCTGGCAGTCGCTTCAGCCTGAGCACGGGCCTCGGCACGGGCTCTGCGGGCATCGACAGCCGCCTTTTCCTCCTGAGAGATAGCTCCCAGGGCCTTAATCTGAGCCTCACGACGGGTCTTTTGCATTTCCTTTTCGCGGGCCAGCTGAGCACGGCGCTGAGCCATGTCGCCGCCACGACGGGAAGAGTTTGCGTCGGTCCCGTCTCCCTTACGGCGGCGCTGTTCAGCCTCCGCACGGGTCTGGGCCTGCTCCATCATCTGAGCATGGGCTTCTTTTACGAAATCGTTAGGATCGCCTACTACTGAATTGCCCTGCTGCTCCTGAGCAGCATTCTGGGCATTCCTGGCTGCCTGTATTTCCTGATTCTTCTTTACAGTCTCTGCCTGAGCCTGAGCTTTGGCTTTGTCTTTCTGCTCTTTGAGCTCCTTGGCCTGAGCGTTTTCTACCATGCGCTCAAACTGTTTTTTATCCTTTGCCAGCTGCTCTTTGCTGGCCCGGGCCATTTCACTGTCATTGGGGAAGTTTCGCCCCTTGGTTTTACCCTTGAGCTTTTTACCGTGTCCGCCACCGGCCTTATCATCCATGGCTTCGAGCTTGCGCCGCATGTTATTTAGCTCATGCCCCACCTGAGGCGTCAGCTCGGCAACAAAGCGTTTGTCGATGGGCCGTCCTTTGTGCACGGCATCGATAATGCGCTTTTTGGCTATGAATACGGCCGCTGAGAGCACAACAGAAAACATCAGTGTATGAGGCATGGCAGCAGCAATGCTGGTCAGCGAGAAAGGCTGAGCGGCAAAGAGCACCTCATTTAGAGCAATGACGATTGCCCATACACTAAGGAAAAGTAAGATCATCTATATGCCTTCTAGAATGCACTCTGAAACAGGATGGAGCCATGCCCGTGACCACACCGGGGTCATCAGACATCAGACAATGTAGTCGTGCCCTGCGGGCACTGCTGTCATCAGCATCACAGCCGCTGCGCGCCCTCACGGCGCCGCCAGCGGCAGGATGCTCAAAGACGGGAAAATGAATTCAGGGAAAACAGCAGTCACCTCATGCCGACAGCGCCCTGCAGGCGCTGACTGGACTTACATGCCTGAGCGCAGCGCCTCATGCAGGCAGTGCCTGCGCGCCGCTCAGCGCCGCATGCAGTCACTGCCTGAGCATTGCGCGGTCTTGACGACCGGGCATGCCGTGGGCATATGAGCTGCTGAATATAAGAGTTATCGGCAACTTACCACTGGCACTGCAGTCTGTTCTGACAGTAATTACTGTATGGCCAGCGTCCGATTTATTGGTAAAGCATAAAAGCCAGTACAACAGACAATGCTAAATACTGAAACACTGATTATCACTTGTGTCATGCACTGTCATAGTTATCAAGCACGTGGTCAGAGGTCGATGACTGATAAAACTGATACAAAAGACAAACCAGTCCGCCACCATCAGGATGCCAGGCGGCCAGTACGGCCAGTGTAGCCCGGGCGGCCGTGTCAGCATACAGCACACTGCCCGACAGGCTCTGTTGCAGCAGAGTCCGGCCTCAGAGCAGTATCACCGGCACAGAAGTTCATTTGAGTGTGTTCGTACCTCTGGTGCACGGCTATGAGTGCGTCAATTGCCATTGCTCAAACTCTGACAGGGCAGCGCTCATCGAGCAGCAGCGGGAAGCTGTTTATTAAATTTTGGGCCTGAAATTCAGTGCATGTGTTCATCGCATACACAGGTAAGGGTTAAGTACAGGACAGCGGGCACCATGCCCTTCCAACTGGAAGGGCCATGATGCCCGAAGTACTATGCTTTGTAATAAAACTGTAAATCTTATCTGCCTTTGGATGTCCTGATATGGTCTGCCTGCAGCTCAATCACCAGCGGCATAACAGCGTGGGCATGACAGCTTTAAGCCCGTTCATCAAAGGGCCCTTTGAGCCTGCAGCGGCCGTTTAATCCAGCTTTGTCAAAAGCGGTTCTACTGTGAAACACGCAAATAACAGACCGTATGGCGGGCATGAGAAAATAAAATCACCGCCTGTCCTCAGGAGCCTCTCAGCCCGCGACCATAATTAAGTCTCAAGTATGAGATCTGAGGTCTGAAGGTTCAGGCTTAGGCTTAGGCTTAGCCATCAAGCCTGCGGTGTGAAGTATGAGGTCTGAATCCTCATGGCTTAGTCCTGCAAATGCAAGATACGAGCTGCACCAAAACTGCTGATAAATTCAACCATTATAAATTAAGGACAGGACCTGGATAAGTACAAAAGCCCAAAATAGGGATACATGGCCTGAACAGGCCAAATCGCTGCTCCATTTTTGCACATATGGCTACATAAGCACCTGGCATATGAGTACGTTTTTCGCTCAGGCAGCGCTCATGTGCAATGACCTGCGGCTAAAGCCATGGCCCCTGCC
The DNA here is from genome assembly GCF_023050955.1 of Anaerobiospirillum sp. NML120511. Lineage (NCBI taxonomy): Bacteria > Pseudomonadati > Pseudomonadota > Gammaproteobacteria > Aeromonadales > Succinivibrionaceae > Anaerobiospirillum > Anaerobiospirillum sp. NML120511. The sequence continues at coordinate 94,882 of NZ_JALKIK010000010.1, read as the reverse complement.
TCAAAGCCCCTGTATCCAGGGCTGCAGCATACCAGCTGCCCGGCAGTAACTGCTATACAAACAGCCTGCAGGAGCTCTGGAAACAGGCTGCAAAAGACCACTGTCACGTTACGATGCATGTTATCTCATAAGGCCATTTTCTCGCATTGAAATATACCAAAATACGCATTTATATAGTCCCTTATCGAATAACCGGTCCATGCCGACAGCACAGCCACTGCTGCTGCTGCAGCATGCATGCATGCATGCATGCATGCATGCATGCACGGCCTGACACTCTGGTTCCGGCTGAGCCGACGGCTGCTTGCCATGGCTGCGAGGGCGGCTGCCTTATGCCCAGCACCCTGCCCCTTGCTTTGCAGGCAAAAGAAAACCCCGCATCAGATAACTGAGACGGGGTTTTCTTTTGGGCACTGCGCAAGCAAGCCAGCCCGGGCAGCCATGCTGGCCGGCTTGCCGGCCGGCCACTGATCATGCCAGTGACTGTGGCGGCAGTGGCTGTCAGGCCTTGAGGTGCTCGAGGTAGGCCTGGATGGTGTTTTCCATAAGGGTAGCTACGGTCATTGGGCCTACACCGCCTGGAACAGGGGTAATGAAGCCGGCGCGCTTGGCAGCCTCTTCGTAACCTACGTCACCGCATAAGGAGCCGTCATCAAGGCGGTTAATACCAACGTCGATAACAATGGCGCCTTCCTTGACCCATTCACCAGGAACGAGCTTTGGCTTGCCACAGGCAACGATCAGCAGGTCGGCCTGACGGACAAAGCTCTCAAGATTTTTGGTGAAGCGGTGGGTTACGGTTACGGTAGCACCCTCAAGCAGCAGCTCCAGAGCCATAGGACGGCCTACCAGGTTGGAGGCGCCTACGATGACGGCGTTGATACCCAGCAGGTCGGCATTGATGCTCTTTAACAGAGTCATAACGCCCTTAGGGGTGCAGGCACGCAGCTGAGGAATGCGCTGAGCAAGGCGGCCCACATTGTATGGGTGGAAGCCGTCAACGTCCTTGGTGGAGCTGATCTTCTCGATTACACGACGCTCATCAAGGCCCTCTGGCAGTGGGAACTGTACCAGGATACCGTCAATTTCCACATTTTTGTTGCACTCATCAATCAGAGCCTCGAGCTCAGCCTGAGTAGTGGTGGCTGGCAGGTCATAGGAGAAGCTCTTAATACCTACCTCATCACAGGCCTTGCGCTTATTGCGTACATAAACCTGTGAAGCAGGATCAGCGCCCACCAGAATTACAGCCAGACCAGGAGCACGCTTACCGGCGGATACCTGGGCGGCTACCTGATCTTTCAGGCCTGAACGTAACTGAGCGGCAACTGCCTTGCCATCAATAATCTGTGCTGTCATGAAAAATTCGTCCCCTTTCGCATGGGCAGGTCAAACAAAGCAACATTATAGTCCACCAGCTTCCATAAACCAGCCTTTCACCAAAAGATCAGCCTGCAATTAACCTCCAGCCAGCAGGCATGCCCTGGCCTGCCTGGCCTTGCCCGACTGGCTGGCCGGGCCGGGCCCAGTCCATTCGGTCCTGGCTGGCTGACCGGGCGAGCCCGGAAAAGAACAGGGGCCCGTCCTCGGTTATGAGAACAGGCCCCGTTAATGGGGGTACAGCTGCGTCAGCTCATGCTGACACAGCTGCAGCCATGTGGCCAGGGCGGCGATGCCAGCCCCGGCACTCTTGATTAATTAGCAAAGGTTGACGCAGTCGAAGTCAGCAACAGGGTTTACGTCAGCCTTGTAATCTACGCCGTCAACCTCGAAGCCAAACAGCTGCAGGAACTCGTGCTTGTACTCTTCGTAATCGGTGATTTCCTTGAGATTCTCGGTAGTAACCTTGGCCCACAGATCCTTGCACTTGAGCTGAACACTGTCACGCAGCTCCCAGCTGTCCATGCGGATACGGCCCTCAGCGTCGAGCTCAGGAGCCTGCATGCCGTACAGAGCGCTGTTGAACATGCGGGTGATGTGCTCAATAACACTCTCGTGGATGCCCTGCTCACGCATTACGCGGAAAGAAAGGGCAATGTATAAAGGCATTACAGGGATAGCAGCAGAGGCCTGGGTAACTACAGACTTGAGAACTGCTACGCGGGCATCGCCACCTACAGACTCAAGTGAGCTGCGAATAGCGCTGGCTGCACGGTCAAGGTCTTCCTTGGCCTTGCCCAGAGCACCGTGCCAGTAGATTGGCCAGGTGATCTCAGTACCGATATAGCTGTAGGCTACGGTCTTGCAGCCCTGGGCCAGAACACCGGCCTCGCTCAGAGCCTTCATCCACAGTTCCCAGTCCTGACCGCCCATTACGGTAACAGTGTTCTGAACTTCCTCTTCGGTAGCAGGCTCAACGGTGGCCTCGATGATGGTGTCCTTGTTGGTGTCGATAGCGGTAGAAACGTATGGCTTGCCAATTGGCTTGAGGCAGGAGCGTACTACTTCACCGGTAGATGGCAGCTTGCGTACCGGGGAGGCCAGGGAGTAGACCACGAGGTCAACCTGACCAAGGTCAGCCTTAATCATCTCGATGGCCTTGGCACGGCACTCATCAGAGAAAGCGTCGCCATTGATGTTACGGGCATACAGACCTTCGGCCTTGGCAAACTCGGTGAAGGCGGCGGAGTTGTACCAGCCGGCGCTGCCTGGGCGCTTTTCGGTACCAGGCTTTTCAAAGAAAACGCCGATGGTAGCGGCACCGGAGCCAAAAGCGGCATTAATACGTGAAGCCAGACCGTAACCGGTGGAAGCACCGATAACCAGTACCTTCTTAGGGCCGTTCTCTACCTTAGGCTGGGACTTGACGTAGTCAATCTGCTGCTTGACGTTGGCCTTACAGCCCTCAGGATGAGTAGTTACACAAATAAAACCACGAACTTTTGGCTCAATAACCATAAATACCTCAAAGCTTTTCAGCAGGGCCGCCAGCCATCATGCTGGTCTGAGTCGCTTTCCAATATCAAAAGCAGGCCATACTGTTGCTGATCACAAAATTCTGGTGCCCTTAAGCACGGCGGGCCCAGGTACTCTCCACGGTCTGATGACCGCATCAGAGGCTGAAAGAAAAGGCAGACATCAAAAGGTCGCACAATTGTCAGCACCGGTACCTTTCAGGACTGATACGGCCGCAACGGCCGCTGTCCCGTCAGAGCGACGACAAACGTCTACTCCGAAACCCTGAAACGATCAATTATAAGACAAGCACCACTGACGATAAAGAATATTTTTGCTCCCTCACCGCCACCAAAGCGCATATATCAGGCATCTGCAATCTGACATCTGCAATCTGCCCCCTGTGAATGCTCCTCACCCCACTGGCTCAGCCTGAAGCCCTTACGTGATGGCCTGTGACATGACCAGGCAAGGCACTGCTGGCCATGGCATGGCTCGCCACATCATGGCGAGTCATGCCCCCAGGTAAGACTAAGCACCTGCCTGACTGTCATGGTTCGGGCCATGTCATGCATGGCCACCATACAAGGTCATGCATGGCCACCATGCCAGGTCATGCCGGGACGCACCAGGATGACCGGCGCCATCATGGTGACCACGGCTGCCCATGCAGCCATGGCTGTCCCGGCTGTCCTCGCGCTCCTGGCTGCAAAGCAGCAAGGCAGCAAGGCTGCAAGGCTGCAAGGCTGCTGTGGAGACCTGGCCAGCAGCCCCTGACTGGTGGATGAAAAATTTACTGACGTTTGATGGGAGTATGAATGTGTTGGAGCCGGGGTTTTGCACCATGGTGAAAATAAAAGTACAAAGTCTGCCCTGGCAGTGAACTTTGCAGGGCATTGCCGGGTCATAACCTTGCTGTTTACGGATAATTTGTTCAGTCTGGCCGGTCAGCTATTGACCTCACGCCAGGATCAGGGCATAAGTATGGGCATGGATTACGTGCTCTGACCCTTTTTCAGGCAGTGCGTAAACAGAACTGATGGAGTATCAGTTACGGAGTATTTATCTGCTTATGTGGTGCAAATGGTATGCTGTGTGTCCCCCTGAATCTGCCCTCAGGCAGCGTGTATTTAACCGGTCAGCAATGAGTTTTTCCCACCCGGTTTCATTACGGTGTTTTTAGTGAGCAAAAGCTAACAGTGCCGTTTTTACCGCTATAATTGAGATTTTGTCAGACAGATTATCCAGCTGCCTGCCCCTGCCAGTTCATGGTTTTTCCATATCATTTATGGCCCCTCCTGCTTTTATGCTGAAGAGATTCTTATGTTGCGCAAGTTTTTGATTTCATGCCTCTGTGCCCTTACCCTTTCAGTCGGCACTCAGACAGCCCAGGCCATCCCGGCCACATCAACCCCGCTTGAAGGATCCCAGATTGGAATTGCCTACCGCTTTAGCCCTCAAGGCAAGATCCACGGCATAAATCAGGAACTCTTCTTCCATCCTGCCTCTACCCAGAAAATGGTCACAGCTCTGGCAGCCATGATTTTTCTGGGCGGTGATTACGAGCTGATTACCCGTCTTGAGGTCAACCGCAATGTCATGAACAATGACAAGCTGGTCGTAGACAGCTCAGGCACCCTTAATTCCGACGTGGTTGTACGCTTTACCGGCGATCCGACCATGCGCGTTGATCACTACCAGAGCCTGCTCTCCATTTTGCAAAAGCATGGCGTACGCCGTATCAATGGCAAGGTACTGCTTGATGTCAGCCGCTTTGGTGGTCCATCGCGTGCCAATGGCTGGTCCTGGGACGACCTGCCTTCATGTTTTACCGCCCCATCAGCCCCTATTATCATCAACCGCAACTGTACCTTCGCTCAGCTCAAGTCCGATGGTCCTGGCACCCATGCCTCACCACTGGTACCATCAGGCGTCCCTATTGAGCTGCAATCTGATGTAGTAGCAGTAGAAGAGGGGCATTACGGCGGCGACTGTATTCTTGAGGCCAATCTCTTTATCGACAACAAGTACCATCTGACCGGCTGTATTCCGGCCAGCTCCGATCCACGCAAGCTCAGACCATGGCCTCTTTCTCTGGCCATTTCCGATGCCGAGCGCTGGGGCAAGGACTGGACTGCCACCATCATGCGCCGCCTGAATATCAAGGTGCGTGACGGTATTGAGATTACCCGTACCCCTGTTGCCAACATGGTGACCATTGCTCAGCGCAACTCGCCAAAGATGCGTGAGCTGGTTGAGTACATGCTGCAGAAGTCCAACAATCTGTACGCTGATACCATTGCCAAGAATGTAGCTGCCGAATACTTCAATCTGCCTGCTACCTACTACCGCGCCAATCGCGCCATGCGCTCCATTCTCAATCAGTACGCCAAAATCGATCTGGGCAACTCCTACATCGTTGACGGCTCCGGTCTGTCTCCTCACAATCTGATGAGCCCGGCCACCATGCTTGAGATCCTCGATTACATCAACAAGCACAATGACAAGCTCGGTATCATCGAGCTGATGCCTGTTTCAGGCAAGTCAGGAACACTGCAGTGGCGTGCCTCAACCTTTAACGCTCCGTTAAAGGGCCATGTAATAGCCAAGACCGGCACCCTGCAGAATGTATCCAACCTGGCAGGCTTCGTAATTACCAAGAGCGGTAACCGTGTACCTTTCGTGATGTTCACCAATTCCATCACCTATTCAGAGCGTACCCGCGACCTGGTTAAATACCGCCGCAGTCCTTCACCTCACTACTCATACGAGCGCTACATCATTGAGCACATTTACGATGAGGACGTAATGGGCCGCGACTTCCGCTGACGCAAGGCGTAATGCGCCCCGGCGACAGCGCCAGCGCAGCCCCGCGCCAGCCAGGCCTGTGCCGCAGGCCACCGTGCCTGGCCAGCCGCTCTTACACCAGTTAACCTCAACTTCTATATATTCACCTTATCCACATCAAAGGTTCATGCCCATGGTGTGAAGTATTCTCCAGGCCCCCTCACTGCAGGGGGCTTGTCATTTCTGCCTCCCTGCATCTCCCACCTCATCAGCTGCAAGGCTGCATGTCTCAGAGAAAGGCTGCAAGCTACTGCACCCGGCTGACGCCCCGCCCGTTACTCCAGCCCAATAGTCTCTATTGAGCAAATACCTGTCCCGGGCAACTCACCTTAATCCTTCTGCAAAGAGCACCAGCCATCACCACCTGGCCAAACCAGGCAAAACACTGTGCCTGTCTGTCGTCACGTGCATGGCAGCTCCTGATACGTCCTGTCATTGTTGTCATGAGCATCATGCTCCATGCTCTCAGATAAATTTATGTCCCATCGCATGTGCTTCACACAGCTCATAGACCTGTCCGCTGACCACAGTACTTTCATGCCTCACCCGGCTGCTCACACTATGCGCCAATGGCATTGCGCGGACCTGTCAAAAGTTTTGTCTTTTCCGGAAAAATGTCGAAAAATGGCGCAAAAGTACAAAAATCGCTGAAAATTTGCTGTTTTTTGTCAAAAAACCGTGTTTATTGCGTAATTTCCCTTGCACCAAAATAATCAAAAGGCTGCACCAGGTGCGGTTCCCGCGTGCCTTAGCGCCACTGGTTTATCTACTGCATGTATTACATTGATGATCTGGCCTGTAATGTGCAAAAGTGATGGCGTCAGTGTTTTTCAGGATCCCAGATTCACTTACAACAATCTTTATACACTCAAATATGTAAATTTAATCACTATGCAAGACTGATTTATATGGGATCACATCAAGCCTTAACCATAAACAGTGCAATTTTTTCTCATACATAAAATTGTGCACATAGCTCAATAAGCCCCTGGTGGACTGAACTTCTGTGCCATGGCACATGTTACCGGGTTCCTTACCGTAATAATCGCATGTGCATCCGTGCACTTAGTGCTTTGCGCTGTAACTTTGCAACTGAAACTTTAAGCACACTAGATACTGCAAAAGCGCATCCGCATCGCCCTGATCTTACTTAGTTTTTCCCAAATGTATCCGGAAATATTCCGTTAGTTAGATACAATGTATTAAAGTAACTTCTGACCGCAGAATCCGTGCATTGCGATCTGCAATATGCCGACTGCACAAATAATATCTGCCTTTGTCAGTCGTGCCCTTATTGCCGCAACCATAAGGACACAGCCATGCAAACGAATTCTAAAAAGCAAACTGCCCAGTCGGACCGGCGCGATAATAAACACAGAGCATCATGCTCACCTGTGCCGACACTCCTTTCAGCCGCCCTTGCGCCTCTGTTTATGTGCATGGCTGGCGAAGCTATGGCTGTAACATCAGAAGCAACAGCTCTGTCCTCATACCGTTTCAGTGCCCCAGCCGGCCCTTCCTTATCTACCAGTCCCAATGGTAAGCCTGAGTACAACTTCAGTCATATTGACTCGAAGTTAATGATTCATGATGACTACACAGGCAAAACCGGCTTCAGACTTGAGTATGACACTGAGGCAACAGACTTCGAGAAATTCAACAACCGTCATCTCATCATGGACGGCGGCATGCATGCTGCCGAGGGCGAGATCTTCGTTAAGAATGCTCAGGTAACCATGCAGGGCTGGGCCGATCATTTCAATGGCGACTTTGACGATGCTCTATGGACCGAGCGTGGCTTTCGCTTTGAAAAGATGACCCTGCGCAATTCAAATCTCAGCGTGGGACGTAATGCATGGCTTGAGGGCACACTCGATATCAAAAACTCTCACGTCAGATTTGGCGGTGATGTGCCTGTTTTTCACGACAAGCCTCATCCTGACCGTAAGCAGCATCTGGTTCAGGGCAATTCCCGCTTTGACGAGGAGGTTCACTTCAAGGGCCATATCAAGGCAGAAGACTCCACTGTCGAAAGCTATATGAGCTCCTTTCAGGCCAGTTTTGACCTGAAAAACTCCATTTTTATCAATCATGACAAGACAGGTCTGACCGTTGTTCTGCCAGAGGGTATCAAGCTCAAAGACCACTCCAATGCTAAGCTGGGCAATATCAAAGTAGTTGCCAACCGGAATCCGGGACTTATCAGCATCAGCAATGACTCCCGCCTGAGCGTTCAGGACGTTCACGTGGTCTATGGCCGTCTTCATGTGCCTGATAATGTGGCCCATGGCACCCTGCATGCCGATCGCTGGAGTACCATCACTGTAAACAACTGGAATCTCAAGAACACCAACCTGGTCACTGCCAGCAACGGCAACATCATAGTTAATAACCTGACCACCTCTGGAGCTCAGCGCGCTATTGGCAATATCACAGTCAATAACTCGCTCTCCATGAATGACCTGGACCCCAATACCATTGTCCCTATCGCCGGCAAGTGGGTAGGTCTTGATGTCACCGGCACTTTGACCCTGGAAAAAGACGTACATGTAAAGGCGCACTTCTCCAATGACTTCCTGTCAGTAAACAATGTCAAATTCAACAGACCAGGCACTCTCATTCGTGCAGGCAAGCTCATTGACAAGCGCGCCATCAAGGACGTGGAGTACGACACTCACGGCATCGCCGTCGACATTGAAACTGAGATTAAAGACAACAGAGTTATTCTGACCTTTACCAACATGGTCATGCCTGCTCCGCCTCCAAAGCCTGATCCAGCTCCGGATCAGCCTGACGGTGGCGTCACTCCCCCTGACAGCGGCACTCCTGACAGTCCTGATGCCGGCACCCCGGACCACCCTGACAGCGGCCCTGATGATGCGCCTACCCAACAGGAAATTCAGGAGAATAAGGAAGATGTAATTGAGGACTTCTTTGAACAGGGCAATGCTACTGCTGACCGCAATGAGCTGCAGTCCGTTATTGAGCATAACAAGAACGGCGATCTGTTATTCCAGGAGGTGGCCATTCAGGACGCCCTGACCATGAATGACTCTCATGCCGGTGCTGAGGCTCTGCACGCAATCGCCCAGCGTACTGAGCAGATAAAGCTTGAAGCAGCCCGTACTCTCAATCAGAGCAAAATAGTTGCGCCGGTACGTCGTGCTATCGATACCAGACTTGCCTCCCTGCGTCGTAGCGCCCGCTCCTCAACAGCCTCCTATACACCAGTTGCAGCTTCGGGACGTGGCGAGGCTGTCACTGAACTGTCCCGTGTCAGCACTGATAACATCCTCAATCAGAGTATCTTTGTTGATGTCAGCGGCAGTCTGCTCAAGGATGATGATCGCAAGGAACAGACTTTCAGCTCCAATATAGGTTATGACCGCGTCTGGAAGGTCGATGGCGGACGTATGGTTACAGGTGCTGCAGTTAACTTCACCAAAATCGACAATTCCGACGAACTGTCCTCTGATGACGCCATGATGTATGGCATCACCGGATACCTGTCATTCGAGCAGAACCGTGGCTTTGAGTATCAGACTTATCTGACTGCAGGCTACCTGTTCAACGATCGCAGTTTTACTCCACAAGTGGCTATTGGTGAACAGAGGTTTGATGAACGCAGTGTACTGTTTATGAGCAGTAACTACCTCAAATATCATTTCCAAAAGGGCAAATACAGCATTCGACCTATGCTTCTTGCTGATTTAGGATGGCACCGTATAGGCAAGAGCGAGTCCACCTGGCTTAAAAGAGACAGCCTCTCTCAGGCTGTACTGGATCTTGGTGTGGGTATTGAACTCGAGGGCAGCTACGAATCTGTAGGCTATATGCTCCAGGCAACTGCCAAGACCAACGTCTGGACCTCAGATAACACCGTAGGCATTAATCTCATTAACGCCAACGGCTACATGTCATATGACATTCCAGAGGATCAGGACGCCATCTTCTCCGTCAACGGTGCGCTGAGCAAGCGCCTGCTGCCTGATGTCACCCTCGACCTGGGCATTGGTGGCTCCATCACCTCTGAGGGCGCCCTTGGCGTCCACGGCAACGGCCGCATCCGCTGGCACTTCTAACCCCGCCTGCGCCACCTGGGCGCAGCCGCCACAAGCCCCGCCCCCTGCGGGGCTTGCGCTTTGCAGCTGCCGCTGCAACCCGCCTCAGTCACTGCCCGCCCCCGCCCACACGAGCGAAGACCACAGTCACGGACGGCGCAAGCACCTCTTATAACATCGCATCGTCAAATACGCACGCCCCCAATCACTGCATAACTTGCGGCGCCCGCCCCACACACCCCACCACTTGCGGCGCCCGCCCCACATACTCCCTCACTTGCGGCGCCCGCCCCACATCCCCCATCACTTGCGGCGCCCGCCCCACACACTCCATCACTTGCGGCGCCCGCCTCACATGCCCCATCACTTGCGGCGCCCGCACCATATACCCCATCACTTGCGGCGCCCGCACCATATACCCCATCACTTGCGGCGCCCGCCTGCCACTTTATTTCACATCCCCAGGATCACGCTCTCAAGGCACGACCTGCTCATGCTGCACTGCTTGTTTATCAAAGAGCGGCCTTCTCACATCAACTGAACTTCACCTGACTGATGTATCCATGCCAAAGTTATGCACCAAAAAAGTTCAAAATTTTTTGATATTTTTGAAGACATCATCTAGCTCAATATTTAGTCGTGTGTGCACACCGCCATGAGAAGTGATGAGTGCCTGGCAAGAACAGCATTTTCAAGGGAATTATTTACACATTATTTACATGTGCCATTCATTGCTACAACGCACATAAAACCGTGCATTCTAGATATTAGTAGTATCTATGATTTATTTTACCGTTTGACTTAATTACTATTCCCGCATAAACAAAGCATAAAAAATTTACGCTACAATAGTTTAAATTTATACAGTATGGCCTGAGGCCAGGCGCAAATCAGTCTCACATGCTTATATCGATTTGCGGGCCTTTGATTGCTGTGGCCACACCAATACACCACAGGAAAAAATACACAATGAAATCGACAAAAAACACCAGCGGCGATGCCCGTTTAAGTAACAGTAACAAGTTCAATAGATCCAGCCGAAAGTCCCTCCTGCCTTCCCTGCTTCCCGCAGTTCTTCCTCCACTGTTAATGTGCCTTGCCGGCGATGCAATGGCCATGCACGTCAACACCTCAAAGCACTGGTTCCGTGACTACCTCGATTTTGGTCAGAACAAAGGTATCTTTGCTCCTGGCGCTTTAGGCCTTACTCTTACAGACAAGGAAGGTAACCAGACACCTTTACCTTATGTTCCATTTCCTGATTTTGATGTTGTGACCAATCATGGATCTGCCACCTCTATTGGCGGTGCGTACATGATTACAGCTGCTCACAACAGAAAAAACGGTCACTGGCAGAAGAATGCGCTGGAGCCTGAGTGGGGAAAGAGCAAGTATTATCTTCAGGACTACATGTCCCATGATGACTTTGCCGTAACCCGTCTCAACAAGTTTGTTGTTGAAACCCAGGGTGTAAGCTCAGGTGTTGATACCAGTCTGAACAATCAGCAGTTCCTGGATCGCTACGGCATCAATTACAACGGCAAGAAGCAGGTTCTGGTATACCGCACAGGTTCAGGCTACCTTGAGATCACCGATGGCAAAGGAAAGAAGTCATTCAAGGACGTTGCATACAAGCCAGAACTCCGAGGCGGCTCAATCTACACCCTGTATGACTGGGCACCAGGCAACAACCGTACAATGTTCACTAACCTTATGAGTTTTCATAACGAGACCACTGCTGGTGACAGTGGATCGGTAGCACTTGTCTGGGATAACTATGATAAAAAGTGGGTTGCGCTGGGCACTCTTTTAGGAATCGGTGGCGGTTCCAGTGGCAGAACTTACTTTATCTACAGCAAGTGGAATCAGGACAAGGTCAATGCTATTAAAGAGAAGTTCACCCACTCTGTAGACCTTAGTCAGGGAAACCTCAGCCTTACCTCCAACAAGGCATACAGCCTTAATGGCAATACAGTGGAGTTTGGCGAAAAGAAGGACCTCTCATTTAAGAACGGCGGTACAGTTACCCTTACCAGTGATCTTAATATGGGTATTGCCGGCCTGATTTTCGATGAAAACAACAACTACAAGGTAACTGGTGAAGAGTTCAAGTTCCGTGGGGCAGGTGTCGATATTGGCAAGGGCTCTGTTGTTGACTGGAATATTAAGGGACATCCAGATGATGTCCTCCACAAGATTGGTGAGGGTACCCTGCGTGTTAATGTAGCTCAGGGCAATAACCTCAAGACCGGCAACGGTACTGTAGAACTCAACACACCTAAAGCCTTTAACCAGATATATCTGGCAAGTGGCGCCTCTAAGGTAAAACTTAGCAACAAAGACGGCCTCAACAAAGACGACAGGTTCAATGGCGTCTACTTTACCAGCCGTGGTGGCGAACTGGACATTAACGGTAATGATCAGACTTTCCAGCGTATTGCTGCCTCTGATTTTGGTGCTGTAGTAAGCAACAGGGCTTCAAATCGAGCCAGTCTTTCCTTTGCCCTCCCTGAGTGGAAGTACGCTTACCATGGCCAGTTCAAGGACAATCTCAATGTCAAGGTTGAGTATGACACTACTGCCAGCGATGATGACAAGTTCAACAAGCGTCACCTCGTTCTCGACGGTGGTATGGACATCAAGGGCGATGTATCAGTTAAGAACGCTCAGCTGACCATGCAGGGCATGCCTGAGAACCACGCTGTGCTGGGACGTAAGTCCTGTCCATTCCCAGGAAACCTGTGTGACCCTTACTGGATTCCATATATCCAGGAAAGTGAAAAAGCTGCTAACGAAAAGTTTGGTACCCAGTACCGCAATAACAATCAGGTTAGTGATCTGGCACAGAATGACTGGGCTACACGTACCTACAAGTTTGCAACTCTCAAGCTTGACAACGCTTCTGTAGGTGTAGGTAGAAACAGCTGGGTAGTCGGCGATATTGACGCCAAAGGCTCAAATGTACAGTTCGGTGGCCCATTAACTGTTTTCAGAGATGAGCACTCCGGCAATAACGTTACTACAGGCGGTAACAACTTTGATTTCCAGCAAAGTCTGGTAGGCGGCAGCTCAGTTGCTGATGAGACCATTCACTTCGAGGGTAACATAAAGGCTGAGAACTCCCAGTTCACCAGCTACATGAAGAACTTCTCTGCCAGCTTTGACTTTAACAACTCTACCTTCGAGAGCAAGGACTTAAAGAGCACAACTGTTCTGCTAGACAAGGGCATTAACCTGAAGAACAACTCTTCTCTTATTCTTGGAGACATTGTTGTTGAGGGTAACGACCGTAAAGACCTCATTCAGGTTAGCAGCGACTCAAAGCTTTCTGTTCAGAACGTAAATGTAGCTGAAGGTCTTCTGTACCTTCCTGATGACGTAGCAAAAGGCACCCTGACTGCAGCCAGACATGGCTTCATTTATGTCGACAACTGGAATCTTAATAACAATCTGGTAACCGACAACTCAAGTCTTATTACCATCAAGAACCTTAACTCATCCGGCACTCAAAAGGCAGCTGCCAATATTTCCATCGCCAATGAGTTAAACATGACTGACCTCAACCCTAACCGTCCAGGTGCCGGTGCCAGCGAGTGGATTGGTCTTGATGTAGGCGGCCTGACCTTACAGCCTCAGTCATCAATCAAGGCTTCATTCTCTAATGAATACCTGTCGCTGAACAACAGTACCTTTAATAAGGAGCATACCCTTATCCGCTCAACCGCTCTTAACGATCAGCGTGATAACAAGGCTATTGCATTTAATACCAATGGCAAGGCTGTTTCAGTAAAGAGCAATATTGCTGATAACAAGATTACTTTCAGCTTTGAAAACAAGGCTCAGGCTGCCAGCCAGCCACAGGCTCGCACCTACAGAGGCTTTGCCTTCCGTATGGCAGGTCCTGGTGCGCCAACCATGAGCTCCTTCCGTATGGCTGACAGCCCGGTAATGGCCCGCTTCATGGAGACCACCAAAGACCCTGAGGCTGCTGAGGAAATCAAGTCCATCATCTCTCACAATGAGTCCGGTGGTAAGAGCTTCCAGGAAGTTGCCATTGTCGACGCACTGAGCATGGAAGATGCCGATCAGGGTGCTGCAGCACTTGAGTCCATTGTTGAGCGCACCGAGGACATGAAGAGCGCTACCGCCCGTACTCTGTCTCAGAGCACTCTGGTAGCTCCAGTCCGTACCGCCATTGACTCACGTCTGGCCTCCCTGCGCCGCTCTGCCCGTGCCGCTACTGCCTCATACACTCCAGTAGCTGCCATTGGCGCTGCAAGCTCCCTGCAGGAGATGGCCCGTGCAAGCCAGGATCAGGTTCTCAACAACAGCGTCTTTGTTGACGTAAGCGGCAGCTATCAGAAGGATGGCACCCGTAAGGACCAGACCATCAGCACCAACCTCGGTTATGACCGCGTATTCCGTCAGGATCAGAGCCGCTATGTTCTGGGTGGTGCCATGAGCCTTACCAAGGTGGATAACACCGATACCGGCGCCAAGGATGATGGTCTTATGTACTCTCTTACCGGCTACTTCTCCTATGAGCAGAAGGAAGGCTTTGAGATGCAGAGCTACCTGACTGCCGGTTTCCTTGATAATGACCGCAGCTACATCCCTGAGATTAATCTTGGTGAGCAGAAGTTCAACGAAGACAGCTTCATGCTGATGAGCTCCAACTACTTCAAGTACCACATCAAGAGCGGTGAATACAGCATCCGTCCTATGATTCTGGCTGACTTCGGCTGGAACCATGTAGGCAGCTCCGAGTCTGATTACCTCAAGCGTGACGGCCTCAATCAGACCACTGTAGATCTCGGTGTGGGTGTCGAGTTTGAGGGTTACCACGAGTCCTTTGGCTACCTCATTCAGGCTACTGCCCGTCACAATGTCTACACCTCTGATGAGACTGTAGGCGTGAACCTGAGAAATGCCGACGGTTACATCACCTACGACATTCCTGAGAATGACGACACTACCTTCAACCTCAATGGCAATCTGAGCAAGCGCATCAGACCAGACATGACTCTTGATCTGGGTCTGGGTGCCTCAGCCAACACCAGCGGTGCAATGGGCGTCAACGGTAATGTCCGTCTGCGCTGGCACTTCTAATTGCTTGACTTAAGAATTTAAGGACAGGAGCACAAGCTCAAGCAAAAGCATAAGCTCCTGTCCCTAAATACTCCGACTAAAGCCTGCCGGCCTGTGCCTGCAGGCTTTTTTTTACTTTCTAAAACTTTTAAGTTTATTTCTTGATAAAACTCCCCCACCTGAAGCGTGTATGCCCCTGCTGTGATGAAAGACTCGCACCTGAAGTGAGCTCCTGACAGTGGAAAGCAGCCTACACCTGTAATCGCATGCACCCGAATGTGGAAATCAGCTTCCACCTGTAATCACATGCCTCCGAATGTGGAAATCAGCTTCCATCTGTGATGAAAGGCGGTCTACACGGAGCTGCTACACCTCATGCGGCAATGTGCTCAGACTGAGGTGCATCGATTAAGGACAAAATGGGCATGTGCTGACACTTAAGGGATTTATCTGATTTGACATGATCTGTGCGTGCTACAATCACCGTGACTGGAGCCGCAGTAATTTTGTTTTGCTGATGGCGCCCGCAGCTTACGGACGCCGCTGCTGTCAGTGATTCTGAAAGTGATGTTTCACGGCATTTCAGGCAGCCTGAGGCACAAAGCCCGGTACCTGTACAGGACAGAATCTGAGACTTCGTGTTTTTACCTTTAACGGGAGGCCCGAGTGAGCCTGCCTGTATCTGTCAGTTCATCGCCTGTGCACTGTGCCAGCCTGCAGGCTGCCGCAACAGCACAAGGAGCACGTGCCGGCAGCATCAGGGCAGCAGCTGGGAAATTCAATGAAACCGATTGAAAAATCACACAAACTGGACCATGTATGCTACGACATACGAGGCCGTATCCATCAGGAAGCCTGCCAGATGGAAGAGGAAGGCGTACGCATACTCAAACTCAATATAGGCAATCTGGCCACCTTTGGCTTTGAGGCGCCTGAAGAGGTGGTACGCGACGTGGTCCGCAACCTGTCCAACTCTCAGGGATACTGTGAGTCCAACGGTATTTTCTCGGCAAGAAAGGCCATTGCTCAGTACTATCAGCAAAAGGGCCTGAAGAACGCCGACGTTGAGGACGTCTACATTGGCAATGGCGTTTCCGAGCTCATTACCACCTCAATGAACGCTCTTCTCAACAATGGCGACGAGATTCTTGTCCCGGCCCCTGACTACCCGCTGTGGACTGCCGCCATTACCCTGGCCGGCGGTCATGCCGTGCACTATGTGTGCGATGAAGAGTCTGACTGGTTCCCTGACCTTGATGACATCCGCCGCAAGATTACCCCACGTACCCGTGGCATTGTAATCATCAACCCTAACAACCCTACCGGCTCTGTCTACTCCACTGAGTTCCTGCAGGCTCTTATTGAGCTGTGCCGTGAGCATGAGCTCATGATTTTCTCAGACGAGATCTACGACAAGATTCTCTACGATGACTATGCTCATCGCAGTATCTGTACCCTGTGTGATGATGTGCCTGTCGTTACCTACAATGGACTGTCCAAGACCTACCGTGCCTGCGGCTTTCGTCAGGGCTGGATGATCCTCACCGGTCCCAAGGCCAAGATGCGTGGCTATATCGAAGGCATTCGCATGATGATGGCCATGCGTCTGTGCGCCAATGTCCCTCTGCAGCATGCCATTCAGACCTCTCTGGGCGGCTATCAGAGTATTAATGAGCTCATTGTGCCAGGCGGCCGACTGCACCGTCAACGCGAGGCCATGTATGAACGCCTGAGTGCCATTCCGGGCATTTCAGTCAAAAAGCCTCATGGCGCCCTGTACATGTTCCCTAAGATTGACATCAAGCGCTACAACATCAAGGACGATCAGAAGTTCTGCCTTGACCTGCTGCGTCAGGAAAAGCTGCTCGTGGTCCAGGGCACTGGCTTTAACTGGATAGCCCCCGATCATTTCCGTGTAGTCTTCCTGCCGGACGTAGACATCATTGATGATGCCTGCAACCGTCTGGAGCACTTCCTCAAGACCTACCACCAGTAAGCATCTGGTCTCCCGGCCCCTGACGCCACCATCCCGGGGCATTGAACTCCTTTGCCCCAGGCATGCACAGCTGTCGGAAGCTGTGCGCTATCTGTCCCAGGCTGGCAGCTTTAGCAATAGCCTCGACAGGAGCTGGATCAGCAGGCCCAGTCATCCATGGACATTGAACTCCTTTGCCCCTGGAGGTTACAGTCATTTGCCCAGGGAGGTCACATTCGTCAGCCAACTTTGCTCAGGGATTCCAATAGACAGTGAGCACTAAATGATCAAAAACCTGTCATACAAGTGATACTTTATATTTATTTCACTAAATAAGTGCATTGCTCTGCCTCAAACCCCAAGCTTTTGAGCTTCACGGGCAGATAAAAGCTTACAGTCATTTAAAAAGCCCTGCGCATCGTAATGCCAGGGCTTTTTTGATTGTTACGCATAGTATCAATATGGTGAAAAATATTATCAGATGTCATGTACGCAACCAACATGATAGATAAGCTGATTTTTGCTGACGACAATGTTTTCATACTGGTAAAAAATCACATCTATCAAGGCTTTAAAATAGATACTGCAGACAATATTTACCCTGTCAGCCAGTTTGTGCTGTTGCATGCGATAGAATGCAGACGTTTGTCCAGAACACCTTAATTCAATCGCACTGTCGATTGAAAACGGCCTTTTAAGTCCAGGGCCGCCTGAGAGCATCATCGTACACACGTGCTGAAATAAACTATGCAACACAGTTCAAGCAAAATATTAACTGACGATCCGGTAGTTAAGCGTCAGTACAGAAAACCAGCCCTGTTATATCCGGTACTGCTGCCTGTAGCAGTTACTCCGGTACTGCTTTTTGCTGTTTCTGATGTTTCAGCAAACCACATGAATATCGCCAACCACTGGTTCCGAGACTATCTGGATTTTGCCCAGAATGAGGGTATTTTCAAACCTGGAGCCACCGGACTGGTCATTCCTGGCAAAAACGGCAATGACCTGGTGTTGCCTGACGTTCCTTTTCCTGACTTTGATGCCTATTCCAATGAAGGACCTGTAACCTCCATTGGCGGTGCCTATATGGTTACTGCCACTCATAACAGGCTATCAAACGGCAGCTGGCATACAGCAAGCCAGTCACCGTCCTGGGGCATTTCCAAATACAGCCTGCAGGACTATGCTGCCAATGCAGATTTTGTTGTAACCCGTCTGAACAAGTTCGTAGTCGAAACTCCAGGAATCAGACATGGTGTTGACTACTCCTTAAGCGATGCTCAGAAGCTCGACCGTTATGGAGTGATGGTTAACGGCCAGAAGCGCATATTAATGTATCGCGCCGGCTCTGGCTGGCTGAATGTTAAAACAGCTGGCGGCGGCAAAACATTCAAAGATGTATCTTACAGACCTGAACTGAGATCAGGCTCGATTTACGTTCTCTATCAGTGGAATAATGGCCCTAATCAGACCGTTTTTCAGAACCTGTTCAGTTTTGAAAATCACACTACCGAAGGCGACAGCGGCTCAGGCGGCCTTCTTTGGGACAATGAACGTGGGGAGTGGGTTTTAGCCGGTACCCTGCTGGGCATGGCCAATCTTAATGGAGTTAATGTCAAGGTCTATAACCGCTGGCACCAGGGCAAGGTCGATGAGATTAAGAACAGGTTTACCCACAATGTAGCCTTAAGCGGCGGTACTCTGCTTTTCTCTACTACTGCCGACGATCAGTATGAGCTTGCCGGTTCTCAGCATAAGTTCACCCGGAAGCAGGATCTGCTCTTCAGGGGCGGCGGTTTTATTACTCTGCAGAAGAATCTTGATCTGGGTATTGGCGGCTTTATCTTTGATGAGGGCAACAACTACAAGGTTGAAGGTACCGGATTTAACTTCAGGGGCGCCGGTGTAGATATTGGCCATGGTTCTACAGTTGAGTGGAACATTCAGGGCAATCCTTCTGACAGCCTGCATAAGATTGGCCGTGGCACCATGATTGTCAATGTTGCCCAGGGCAATAATCTCAAGGTGGGTGACGGCACAGTCGAGCTGGTCGCTCAGCACTCCTTCAATCAGATTTACATGGCCAGCGGCCTTGCTACAGTAAAGCTGCGTAACAGGGATGCCCTCAATAAGTCCGGCAATTTCAACAATATCTACTTTACCCGACGTGGCGGAACCCTGGATGTTAACGGCAATGACCAGACCTTCCAGCGCATAGCTGCTTCTGATTCCGGCACAGTTATTACCAATACTGCAGGTACCCGCGCCAATATCGACCTGACTCTGCCTGACTGGAAATATGCCTATCATGGTCAGTTCACAAAAGGCCTGAACGTCAATGTCAAAAATGACAAACCTCTGGCGGAATCCGAGCGCTTTGAAAAGAAGCATCTGATCCTTGATGGCGGCATGGACATATTCGGTCAGGTAAGTATCAAAAATGCCATGCTGACCATGCAGGGCACTCCTACCCGACATGCCGTACTGGGCCGTGACAGCTGCCCTTATCCATTCCCTACCTGTAAACCATACTGGGTTGACTACGTCAGAGGCGAGGAGAAGGCTGCCAATGACAGGTTCAAGTCCCACTACAAGACCAATAACGAAAGAAACTCCCTTGATCAGCCTGACTGGGAGCAGCGTACCTACAGATTTGAAAAGCTCACCCTGGAGAACTCCAGCCTTAATGTAGGACGTAATGCCACAGTAATTGGCAATATTGAGGCTACAGGCTCAAAGGTTAACTTCGGCGGAGATCACCCTGTCTTCCGCGACGGCTTTTACGGTGAAAACATCACAGCCAATGGTCTGGGCTTTGACTTCCGTCAGCAGCTCCATTACGGTACTGCCCGCGCTGATGACACTATTACCTTCAATGGTAATATCAGGGCCAGTGACAGTCAGTTCACCAGCACCATGAAGGAGTTTTCTGCCAGTTTTGACCTTAAGAACAACTCCTCCTTTGAAAGCCTGAACACCGGCAGCGTTACCCACATTCTTGACCAGGGCATCAAGGTAGACGCCACCTCAAAGCTGATCCTTGGAGATGTGGTCGTTTCTGGTTCCAAAAACAAAAATCTCTTCAGCTTTGAAACAGGATCAAAAGTTTCTTTCCAAAATCTTTTAGTTGATGACGCTGAGCTTTATGTTCCTGATTATGTTGTTGAGGGTGCCATAAAGGCCTTTAACAACGGAAAGATATACCTAAAGCAGTGGACCCTGGACAGCAGCAATCTCATCTCGGATAAAACCGGCCGTATCGACATTGAAAAGCTCAATGTCGAGGGCTCCCAGTCAGCCAAGGCTAACATAATCGTTCAGGATGAGCTCAACATGAACGATGTCAATCCCGGCCGTCCAGGTGCATCATCTGGCCAGTGGGTTGGCCTTGATGTTCAGGAGCTTACCTTAAGACCTGCTGCAGCTATCAAGGCAGATTTCTCCAATGACTATCTGTCATTGAGAAATGTGACTTTCAATAATGAAAACATCCTGATTCGCGCTGCCGACCTTATCGACGAGCGCAGCAACCAGGAAATCAAATTCACCACCGGCGGCAAGGACATCACAGTCAGCAGCCGCAAAGACGGCAACCAGATCCTCTTTGCTTTCAACGATAACAGCTCTGGCAACGGCGGTAACGGCGGTAACGGCTCCGGCAACGGTGGCAACGGTGACTCCGGATCTGGAGGCACTGGCGATGACTCTGGCAATGGCGGCGGCCAGGGCGGAGGCAATGGCAGCGGCCAGGGCGGTGGCAATGGCGGTCCTGTGCTGCCTGCAAGCCCTGCAATTGACGCTTTCCTAGAGGGAAATACCAATCCACGTGCCCCAGAGATTCTGGCCTCAATCATTACACACAATGAAAATGGTAAGAACAAGTACCAGGAAGTGGCCATCAAGGATGCCCTGTCCAATCCTGATCCTCAGCGCGGTGCTCAGGCACTGGCAGCCATTGTCAAACGTACTGATGACATGTACACCAGTACCGCAAAGACTCTGGATGCCCGCACCATTATCTCTCCGGTGCGTACTGCCGTAGACTCACGTCTGGCCTCTCTGCGCCGCTCAGCGCGTGTTGCTACTGCCGCCTATACTCCAGTAGCGGCAACAGGCAAGGCCGCTAATCTGAGCGCCATGTCCAAAAAGCGTGATGAGCAGATGCTCAACGACAGTGTTTTTGTCGATGTCAGCACCGGCTATCAGAAGGACGGAGATCGCAAAGAGCGCGTGATCAGCTCCAATGTGGGCTTTGACCGTATTCTTAAAATAGAAAATGGCCGTATGGTGATCGGCGGCGCTTTGAACCTGAGCAGCATAGACAATACTGACTACAATGCCAAAGACGATGGCACTATGTACGGTCTGACCGGCTATCTGTCCTGGGAGCAGCCTGAGGGCTTTGAACTGCAGAGCTATCTGACTGCCGGATATATGGTCAATGACCGCAGCTTCACCCCTGAGATTGCCCTTGGTGAACAGAACTTTGATGAGCGCAGCTTCCTGCTGATGAGCAGCAATTACTTCAAGTACCGCATGGACCATGGTCCTGTAACCATAAGGCCAATGGTACTGATGGATCTGGGCTTTAACAGAGTTGGCAGCAGCGAATCTGATTTTATGAAGCGTGATGACATGTCTAAGATCAGCCTTGATCTGGGTGCCGGCATTGAGCTTGAGGGCACTCACGAGTCCTACGGCTATCTGCTGCAGGGCACAGTACGTCACAATGTCTGGAACTCAGATGACACTGTAGGCATCAACCTGAGAAATGCCCATGGCTATATCTCCTACGAGATCCCTGACCAGCACAGCACCTCCTTCTCAGTACACGGCTCACTGAGCAAGCGCCTGGCCGCTGACGTCACCATGGACCTCGGTCTTGGCGCTGACGCCAGCACCGACGGTGCCCTGGGCTTCAACGCCAATGCCCGCATACGCTGGCACTTCTAAACAAAAGCCGCCCATACGGGATGCCTCCCCAAAAAGCCCTGCCCCTGCAGGGCTTTTTCACATCCCGATCCTGGCATCAACAACCCATCTGACCATCGCCCCATCCCCCGCTGCCGTCATCTGCACCGACAGCATCAGCCCTTTGCTTATGTATAAGCTCACAACTACTGAAAGAGGCATTTGAACAGCAACTGACACCAGCACGGGCACAGCCCCAGGCGGAGCTGTATAAACAGGAGCCGCTCCCGGCGCAAACTCAGGTGCAGGTGTCGTAACAGCACCGCCCCAGGTACAGTCAATGGCACAGGAGCAGATGAAAACGACGGCTCTGACAATGGAACAGGTGCATGCGCAAGCTCTTGCGCAGGCGCTGCCACATGCGCTGCACTGGCACCTCCGCATTCGTATGAACATTGGCAGGCCCAGAGATGCCCAGGCTGACAGGCCCAGTGCTGCAATTTACTCTGACTGTGCAGAACATCGGGCTAATCTGATATTGAGACGGGGACAGGGATGGTGAGATTGAGTGGTACAGGGCATGGACTGGTGTCCAGGATTCAGTCTGAACACAGCACAGTGCAGAGGCGTAGCTTGCAAGGTGTAGCCCGCAAAGCAAAGCCTGCAAGACGGCCCCACGACGTACATGAACACGCCTGACACTGTCGCAGTTCATGCCAGAGAGCACTCCATGGTGCAGGCATATCATGCTCAGACCTTTGCACTGGGTCACCAGACAGGTCTTACATGGCTTCAACAAGATGGCTTCAACAATTTACCTTGGGCATGACCTGATAAGCCCAGGAGCTGACTGCGGCGGTGAGTGGTCATGTCTCACCAGGCCCCCTGCTTCAGTTCATGCGCATGGTCCAGCTTCCATGCATCCTGCCTCCAGGCATACAGCTTCAAGGCATACAGCCTACGTGAATCCAGAGTCCTGGCAGACGGCGCCAGGTTTGTTGCCGGCTCATGCGCTGTTGAGCCGGTTTTCCTGGCAGTTCCTGGCATTACCAGGGGCTGAAGCGGCCAAAAAAATGACTGGGAAAGAAAAAATTCGTCATTTTTTAAACATTCTTTTTCTTCCGCTGTGACTGTAAAAAGCCAGATCTGCGCCTGACTGCTTCAGTGCATTTTCGGTCAGATCAGAGTGTCAAACTAGATATATATGCCTGTTCAAAGGGCCTGTCACACATTAGTAAACATATATTAGTCATATCTGGCAACATTGAGAAAACAGGATTTAAATAAATACTGTCGATTTTACGACGTGCCATAGATTCAGATAAAATATTACAGTTTCGTCCACTTCTCTGAATGCGCCCATTTTTCAGCCTGTTGTTCTGCAGCTGCGGCCTGGGTAGCTCGGACTGATGCGGTAAGGAGTAGCCGCATTGGAAAGGTGGACCATATCACTTATGAAAGTCTGGTCTGCCAGACTGAATGTGCCGACCTGTCAGCGCCATAAACTGGCGCTGCGGCCATGGTTGCGCTGCAGCCTGGCGGCGCCATGTCGTGGCGCGGCTGTGGCGCGGCGTCTGCCGGGCGCTGCGGCGTGGGCGTGCACATTCGGGCTTATGCGGTAAGGAGTAGCCGTGTATGCAGGCAGACCATATCACTACGGTTATTGAGTCAGTACCATGCTAAAGAGCACCAGCACCAGGCCTTTTGTCGCTCCTGAATACGAGCGCAGCTTAAAGGCCCGCAAATCTATTCTGCCTGCTATTGTTCCGGCCATCCTTCCTGCAGTCATACCTCCTGTTGTGCTGGGCGTGAGCGTTGAGGTATCTGCCAATAACCTGCATCTGGACAAATTCTGGTTCCGTGACTACCTTGATTTTGGCCAGAACAAGGGCATGTTCGTACCCGGTGCTACCGGTCTGTCCATCATGGACAAGAATGGCAACATGCTCGAGCTGCCTAATGTACCCTTCCCTGATTTCCGTCCTGTTTCCAATACCGGCCCTACCACCTATGTAGGTGGCGGCTTTGCCGTTACTGCTGCCCACAACAAAAAGTGGGGTGCCTGGAAAAAAGACGTTGGTGAGCCTTTCTGGGGTATCAGCAGCTATGGCATGCACGAGCGCCCAATCTATAAGCCAGATTACAATACCAAGCCTGATGAGGCCGCCATTCATGATGACTTTGCCATTGTCAGACTTAACAAATATGTAGTTGAAACTCCCGGATATACCGATGCCGTAGATGTAACCCTGAACAATCAGGAGTTCCTGGACAGATACGGTGTTGTCTACAACGGTAAGAAGATGGTGCTGGCCTATCGAGCCGGTGCCGGTGTTCTGTACACCACCTATAAGGGCAAAAAGACTGAATTTAAATCAGCAGACTATCGCTCTGAGCTGCTAAGCGGTTCCATATACAAGTTAAATTCATGGAACCCGGGCGGAGATCGTGCAAATTTTGTAAAGCTTTTTGATTTCTATAACGAAACCACCGGCGGTGACAGCGGATCGGCTGTACTGCTGTGGGATAACAAGCTGCAAAAGTGGGTTATTGCAGGTGTGCTCCTCGGTATTGGCGGCGGCAGCAGCGGCGTCAACTACATGATTTACAGCAAGTGGCATCCGGCTTCTGTACAGAAGTTCAAGGATCGCTACACCCACAAGGTGCTGTTAAATCAGGGCAATCTGCTGTTCTCGGCAACTACCGACAGAGAGTACACTCTTGCGGGAGCTCAAAAGACCATTGACCGCCACAGGGACATGACCTTTACCGGCGGCGGTCTTATCACCCTGCAGAAAAATCTTGATCTGGGTGTGGGCGGTCTCGTCTTTGATGAGAACAAGAACTACACAGTTGAGGGCTCCAACTTCACCTACCGTGGTGCCGGCATCGACATTGGCAAGGGCACTAAAGTTAACTGGAGCATTAAGGGCGATCCAAACGACAACCTGCACAAGGTGGGCGAGGGCACCCTTATTGTCAATGAAAGCCAGGGCAATAATCTCAAGGTGGGCAATGGCACCGTGGAGCTGGTGGCTCAACAGTCTTTCAACCAGATCTACATGGCCAGCGGTCTTGCCACCATCAAGCTCAGACACCAGGACGCCCTGAAGAAAGACGATAAATTTAACAACATCTATTTTACTACCAGGGGCGGTACTCTCGATCTCAATGGTCACTCCCAGAAGTTCCAGCGTATTGCCGCATCCGATGCCGGTACTGTAGTTACCAATACGGCCAATACCAGAGCTGATCTGGACCTGACGCTGCCTACCTGGAAGTATGCCTACCACGGCCGCTTCACCGAGGGCCTTAATGTCAATGTCAAATTTGACAGCGAGGCCAGCTCAGCAGACAAATTTGAAAAGCGCCATCTCATTCTTGATGGCGGCATGAGCATTCATGGTGACATGACAGTCAAGAATGCCCGTGTCACCATGCAGGGCCTGCCAACACGTCATGCCATTCAGGGCAAGCAGAAGTGCCACACCCCGGGTGTAATCTGCGATCCTTACTGGATGAACCATGTCACCAGTTTTGACAAAGAGGCCAATGACCGCTTCAACAGTCACTACAAGAATGACAATCAGCCTAACTCCCTGCAGCAGCCTGACTGGGAAACCCGTACCTATCAGTTCGGTACCCTCAAGCTTGAAAATGCTGAGATTGGTGTAGGCCGTAACAGCCGTATCCTGGGTAATATCGATGCCGTAAACTCCAATATTCAGTTTGGTGGCGATACTGCTGTATTCCGTGACTACTTCCAGGGTGACAATGTTACTGCTGCCGGTAATGGCTTTGATTTCCGTCAGCAGCTCCACCAGGGCAAATCCCAGGCTGATGACACTATCTACTATGAAGGCCGCATTAAGGCCTCTAACAGCCATTTCACCAGCACCATGCAAAGCTTCTCAGCAAGCTTTGACCTCAAGGACGGCTCTACCTTCAAGAGCCTGAACAGTAGCTCGGTTACCCGCATCATGGATGAGGGTATCAAGGTTTCAGGCAAGTCCGAGCTGGTACTGGGCGATATCTTTGTCACCGGCAATACCAATAAGAATCTCATCAGCGTCAGCACTGACTCCAAAATGTCTGTGCAGAATGTCCATGTGTCAGAGGGCATGCTCTACGTGCCTGATTACATTGCTCAGGGTGCCCTGAACGCCTTTAACAATGGCTCTATCTACGTCCATCACTGGACTCTGGACAGCAATCTGCGCTCTGATGCCAGCGGCAAAATATATATCGACAATCTGACCACGGCCGGCACTCAGAGAGCTGATGCCAATATCACTGTGAACAATGAACTGTTCATGGGTGACCTGAATCCTGGCCATGTCAACTCACGTGCCAGTGAGTGGGTGGGCCTTGATGTCACCTCACTTACCCTGGAGCCAACAGCCCATATCAAGGCAGATTTCTCCAATGACTATCTGTCCCTGACCAATGTCTCCTTTAATGAGGAGCAGGTGCTGCTGCGCGCAGGTGAGCTCAAGGACGAGCGTCTTAACAAGGACATCTCCTTTACCAGCGGCGGTGAGGATATTGACGTTGATACCCGCAGCGAGGGTAATCAGATTTTCTTCACCTTCAAGGATCTCAACCCTGACAACAGGCCGGATACTGATCCAGATGCCGGTCCTGAGGGCGGAGAGGATGGCAATGGCAATGGCCCTGTAGACATGCCACCTGCTCTGCACCAATTCCTGCAGACCAGCACCAATCCACGTGCTGAGCAAATCATCAGTGCCATCATTACTCACAATGAGAAAAGTCCTAATAAGTATCAGGAAGTAGCCCTTAAGGATGCCCTGAGCAACAAGGATCCTCAGGCCGGCGCCCAGGCCCTGGCCGCCATTGTTGAGCGCACTGATAACATGAAGCAGGCTGCAGCCAGGACTCTCAAAAAGAGCACTGTCATTGCGCCAGTACGCGGAGCCATTGACTCACGTCTGGCTTCCTTACGCCGCCCGGTACGCTCTGCCACTGCCACCTACACTCCTGTGGCCGCCGCAGGTGATGCCGCCAGCGCCATGGCAATGTCCAGAAAGACAGACGAGCAGATCCTCAACGACAGCATGTTCGTTGATATCAGCACCGGACTGCAAAAGGACGGCACCCGCAAGGAGCGCGTAGTCAGCTCCAATCTTGGTTTTGACCGCGTGCTGGAGGTTGAGAGAGGCCGCATGGTGCTGGGCGGTGCCTTCAGCGTCACCAGTGTGGACAATACCGATGAGGGAGCCAGCGATGAGGGTATGATGTACAGCCTCACCGGCTATATGTCCCTCGAGCAGAAAAACGGCTTTGAGCTGCAGAGCTATCTCACCGGCGGTTATCTCGTGAATGACCGCAGCATGACTCCTGAGGTTTCACTGGGCGAACAGACCTTTGATGAGCGCAGCTTCATGCTCATGAGCAGCAACTACTTCAAGTATCACTTCAAGAAGGGTGAGTACAGCATCAAGCCAATGATCCTGGCTGACCTGGGCTTTAACCGTGTCAACAAGAGCGAGTCCGACTTTATCAAGCGTGACTCCATGAACCAGGTAACCCTGGACCTTGGTGTTGGCGTAGAGCTTGAGGGCGCCCATGAGTCCTGGGGCTATATGCTGCAGGCCACGGCCCGCAACAATGTCTGGAACTCCAATGACAAGGTCGGCGTAAACCTGACCAGCGCTGAGGGCTATATCTCCTATGAGATTCCAGGCGAACACGAGACCAGCTTCAGCCTCAACGGCTCGGTAAGCAAGCGCCTTGCAGCCGACATTACAGTCGATCTGGGCCTGGGTGCCTCTGCCACCACCGACGGCGCTCACGGCCTCAACGCCAACGCCCGTATCCGCTGGCACTTCTAACCGCCCGGACCATGGCCCCAGCCATGGCCGTGGCCGCGCCAGGCCCAGGACCGTGCCGCCGCTGGCGCCCCGATCCTGGCCCGATAAAAAAAGCCTGCAGGCTTACACCTGCAGGCTTTTTTGTGCCCGGACATTGGCCCGTGCCAGGACCAGGCCGGGCCGAACGGCACGGCCATGGGCTGAATGTATTATTCCGAGAGCCTGAAGAGACTGGAGATCTCAGCGTTGGACATATTGCCAATCCAGGTCTCGCCTGTAACCACGGACAGGTCAGCCAGATCACGCTTGGAGCTGATCATGTCGTTGATACGCTCCTCGAAGGTGTTGGCACAGATAAATCTGTAGACCTGAACATTCTTCTTCTGGCCAATACGGTAGGCACGGTCAGTAGCCTGATTTTCCACGGCCGGGTTCCACCAGAGGTCAAAGTGAATGACGTAATTGGCCTCGGTAAGGTTAAGGCCCGTACCGGCAGCACGCAGCGAGAGCAGCAGGATACGGTCGGACGGATCGTTCTGGAACTTATCGACAATTTCATTACGGGCCGTACGGCTCAGGCCACCATGGAAGAAGTTGACCTCACGCCCGAAGTGCTCGGAAATAATGGTCCGCAGCATATTGCCCATGATTACTGACTGGGTAAAGATAAGCACCTTGCCACGGGCATCCATAATCTCATCGAGCAGCTCAATAAGACGCTGAACCTTGCCAGAATCTGCCGGGTCGTGATTGCCCTTGGGCTGATACTGAGCAGGTGAGTTACAGATAGCCTTGAGTCCCTGAATCATGCCCAGGATGATAGCACTGCGCATTCTGTCCTTCTCAACCTGCTCAGTGATATGGTCATCCTCAAGACGTCTTAGCTTGTCCATGGCATCGTTAAGACATACCTGGTACAGACTTGCCTGGAATGGAGTCAGAGCACAGTACTGATCAGAGGTAATCTTTTCCGGCAGATCAGAAATAATGTTCTTGTCAGACTTGAGGCGGCGCATGATAAAAGGAGCGGTGAGCTTCTTAAAGTCGTTAATGGCCTCATGGTCATGGTTGCGCTCAATTGGAGCAGCAAAACGGTTGTTGAAGTACGATACCGAGCCAAAAGCACCACGGTTGACGAAGTCAAGAATGGAGTAGTACTCAAGCAGTCTGTTCTCAACAGGAGTACCGGACATGGCAATGAAATTGTCTGCCACCAGATCACGAAGCGCCTTTCTCAGTGCTGTGGTCATGCTCTTAATGGCCTGGGCCTCGTCAATGACCACCATGCTGTATTCATGCTTCTTGAGCTTGCTGATACGGGAACGGGCAGTACCGTAGGAGGTCAGAATGATGTCAGTATCACCCACTACAAGATCAGTCTGGCCATAGAAGACATGCACTGTCATCTCAGGGGCAAAGTGGGCCACTTCACGTACCCAGTTGGTAATAAGCGAAGTAGGAACAATAACCAGAGCCGGACGCTCAGTTGTGATCTTGCCCTCCTCCTTGAGCTTGAACAAGGCAGAGATGACCTGCAGAGTCTTACCAAGACCCATGTCATCGGCAAGGATAGAACCAAGACCAATACGGGCGTTGCGCAGCAGCCACTCATAGCCGCGTAACTGATATGGACGCAGGGTAGCCTTAATGCCCTCAGGCAGAGCCACCTCCTGATCCCTGAGCATATGATCAAGAGCCTCACGCAGCTGAGCTGAATACATGACTTCAGTGTCATCAATGGTTCCGGTCAGCAGAGCGCTGAGCAGCTCCTGACGCTGCAGCTCACGCGCCTTTTGGCGATAGCTTTCATCAAGCTTGCGCAACATTTCAGGATCAGCGTAGATAAAGGAGTTCTTGAAGCGCACTACCTTGCCGGCATTGGCCATGAGAATCCTGAACTCTTTGTCACTAAGAGAGTGATCGCCTACAGCAATGGACCAGTCAAAGTTAATGAGCTCGCACATGCTCATAAAGCCCTGAGACTCATTGATCTTGCCATCAGGCAGAGACATGTGCAGGGCCTTTTTAGGCATGAGCATGTTCATAAGATGCTTTGGCATGACCAGTCTGACGCCCATCAGAGCCAGCACATTGCGGGCTGAGCATACAGTTTGATAGACACGGGTCAGAGGCAGAATCTCGACATTGAACTTGTTAGTGTAAAGACCCTCAAGCTCTGGAGCCTGAACGCTCAGACGGCTTAAGGTACGCAGACATTCCTGACGTATGGACTTAAAAGCCTCAATCTCAACTACATTATGCAGGGAGACAAAGCCGGTGTCGTCTAATACATGGCTGCAGCCTGACTGATGCAGGGCGTTTACCACCTCATCAGGCAGGTTCATGAAGCCAAACTCCATACCAATGCCATCGCAGTTGCCAAAGAGCGAATCAGAGCCCAGATCATCGTCCTCGTAGTATTCCTGGTCACTGTCATCATCGCCGTAGAACAGATGCATTATCTCCTCATCTGTCATACCAGGACGCACCATGGACTTATCGAGATTTTTGCGGGCATACTCAAGCAGCAGATCTTCCTGAATCTCCCTTTCTTTCATGGACTGCATGCGTACTTCCTCAATAAGGTGAGTAAAGACGCTGTCGCTGAAAGGAGAAAGATCAGAAATATCAACAAAACGCAGCACAGGAGTAAAGCGGTTCTGAGAGTGATTTGGTGTGGACAGATAGCTCTCAAGACGCAGACGCAGGCTGCGGGTCTCAAGGTCATTGCTGTCGCTGTCTACAGACTCGGCTCCCAGGATAACTCTGAGCTCAGGCAGACTGAGATTGGTTCTGGTCTCCTGGGTAAAAGCCCAGCTGATGTAGGACTGAATAAAAGGCACCAGTACCATTTCACCAAGGAAGAGCGGATCCATGTAGTACTGACGGTCAAGACGGTTGTAGATAAACTGCTCAAAGCCCTGCAGAGCAAGACCTACCTGGGTCACCAGAGACCTGATTTCCTCAGAGCAGGTAGCCGGATACCACAGAGCCTGCAGATCATTGTCGTAATTGACAATAAGACGAGGCGCAATGGCCCTGTTTTTAACCAGACTGGTGGCAATAAACCACAGAGAATAGAGTATGTTTACGTCAGCAGTCAGGCTGCGCAGCATCTCGGTGTTTTTTACATAGCCTGAGAAGATATTGAAAAGACCGCTGTTCTCACTGTCCTCGATAGCCAGCTCCTTACCTGAGGCATGCTTGAGCACGGCCGCAGTCAGCTCGCCTGCAGATGCGACAATGCTGTTGTCAGGCGGCAGCACATGCATGGTGGACAGAGTATTGCCCTTGCGACCCTTGATCACCACACAGGTGACATCATTGAGCTCGAGCAGACCACGACGGCTCATAAAGAAGAAAGGTGAGCGCGAGAAATAGCCGTGGGAGCTGATCGGGTCACGGGAGAAATTGTCTGCAGGCTGGCTGGTAGCTGCGCACCAGCTATCAAAGAGCTTGTCCTTGATGAAAGGATGGTGGTCGTGATTGATGCTGAACATGGTGCGTTCGCTGACATCGCGCAGCTGGCCCTCAGCCATCTTCTGGGCACGCTCCAGGGTGCGGTTAATGAGTTCACGCAGGTTGCCATGGGTAAAGCCGGCTGGAGACTGACCATACAGGGCCAGAATGGAATCGCCCATGTCAGGTATGGCCTCGTAGGTCATGCGCTCGAGATCATGCAGACTGCCCTGATAACGGCGCACGTCAATGCCAGTCTCGTCCTGGGCAATAACAGCATCGACCGCATCTTCATCGTCAATGGCTGCTTCGTCAGCATCGGCACTGTCGATAATGCTGAAGTTAAGCTTGCCGTCGCTGCCATCGGCATTGAGCACTTTGATGTCAGAAAAGCTGGTCTCTGCCTCATCAGGATCATAGCCATAGCGCAGCAGGCGGTTGATGCGCGACTGATAGTCTTTCATTTCAACTTCAGTCTGCTCCTGGAGCTCTTCAATTTCCTTTTCGTTGATCTTCAGGTCAGCATCGGCCTTGATAAAGCGGGCACGGGCCTGCTTTTCCTTGTCGGTCAGAGCCTCAAGTTCGTTGCGGGTATCCTCAAGCAAGGACAGTATTGCCTTGTTGCGGGCTGACTGACGGCCTCGGGTCTTAGGCAGGGCACCGCAGTTCTTTTCGAGCTCCTCATACTCCTCGCGCTTTTCCTGAGCAATGGCTACACAGTGATCGAGCACCTCACGGCTTTCATCACGGGTGGCCAGCAGAGCATCACGGGCATTTTCACGACGACGGATGTCATTGATTCTGTTGCGCAGAGAAACATCAAAAACGGTATCACGATCCTCATAGGACAGCAGATTATCGTCAAGATAAAGCACCTCGGCATCATTAGGGCTTACCGGGGTGAGAATAAGCTCGTAGTCGTTTTCACGGGCGCGGCTGACAATGTCCTTTGGCAGCAGCAGGGCGTCACGGAAGCACAGTACCTGAGCCGGAGTCTCAAGGGCCTCTTCATGCGCGGCGAAAATGTCGCGGCTCTCAAGCTCTTCGATAATGTCGATACCCAGCAGGTTGAAGTACATGACAGGATTGGTATCGATAAACTCACTGACCACGTAAATTACGGCGGCAATGTGTTTGCACGGTACAGCAAAATCCGGGCAGGTACAGGTCATGGACACGTCATGCCATGAGGTTGGGAAGAGCTTGATACCAAGTTCGGTGGCAATGTCAAAAAGACGCGGAGCCAGCTTGCGGTTGGCAAGGCCCGAGACCACGGAGAGGTCGCGGGCGGCGGCATCCATGAACTGACGGGTCTTTTCGGCCTTGACGCGCTCAAACTTGAGTTCGACCTTGTAGTAAGGGCAGTACTTGCCCACCACAAAGGCAGAAATCATAGCCTTGTCAGGATCGACCTTGAGATTGAAAACCGAGTCATTGCGGGCATAGGTAAGACCGCGCGGAATACGGTTGGCATTATCAATACCGGTAAGGGAATCCAGCCACTTCTGACCCCACCATGTAGTTCCGTACTTGTTTTTAGCCATAATCACCTGCAACAGCTGTCAAGCTCTGACCGAGCGTTTCATCCAGGACCGGGCCCCGGGCCCCATGCCTCACCAGAGACAAATCACTCCCCGGACACAAAACAGCCCCAAAACCCAAACAAAACAAAGAAAGAAAAGAAAGAATAAGGAAAGAAACCACCGACAGCTCCCGGAGCGCATCCAGAAACCACAAGCCCTCTCCACGTCCATCGCCAGCAGCAAAGTGACAGTCATCCAGTCCGGCCACAAAAAAAACACAGCCCCACCAGAAGAAAAACCCCGCCCCAAACGACAGACAATCCGTCATTTTACCCTGTACAGTCCAAAAATTCAGCTGCAAAACACCAAAGCCCAGCCACCCCCGCCCAACCATCATCTCCTGACAGACCAGCCCCGACAAATCTCAACAAAACAAGGCCACACTCAGTCAAACAACAGCACAACTTGCAAACCAGCAAGCAGCCAATCGTGCAGACAGCCAGGCAAGCAGGCAGGCAGACAGCCATCCATGCAAGCAGTCATACAGGCAGCAAGGCAGGCATCCCAGCAGACAGGCACAATCCACAAACAAAAAAGGCGGGATAACCCCGCCTCGATGATAAAAGACAATGAAATCTGTTAACCGCCTAACAGGCTCAGTGCGATGGTAGGACGCTGGTTAGCCTGTGCAAGAACAGTCTGTGAGGCCTGCTGAATAATGTTGTTCTGAGTAAGAGCAGCGGTCTCAGAGGCGAAGTCTGTGTCACGAATTCTGCTGCGGGCATCGGCCTGGTTTTCAGAGATGTTAGCCTGATTGCGAATGGTACTCTCCATTCTGTTTTGTAAAGCACCCAGTCCAGCACGCTTGGAATCAACTGCCTGAATCAGTTTGTCGATGTGCTCTAAAGCATAAGTTGCTCTGGAAGCAGTAGAAATTGTGTAGCGGATTGCATTGCCATTTTTGGCATCTTTCATGAGGCCATACTTTGCATTTTGATCGGTCTGATCAGCTGACTTAATCGCAGCCTGGTCAGCGATGCCACTTAAAGTAAATGGTTCAGTCCAGTCTAATGTCAGGGTGTTGCCGGCGTTGGCACCTACCTGGAAGGTGAGCTTGCCGTCTGTTGGAATCAGGCCTTTATCCTTACCAAGCAGGATTTCCTGACCGGCGAAAGTGGTCTGATTTGCAATACGGGTGATTTCCTGGGAAAGCTGAGTTACTTCTTCCTGAAGTGCTTTTCTGTCTGCTTCAGAGTTGGTGCCGTTAGCGGACTGGACTGCCAGCACGCGGATGCGCTGGAGCATGTTGGTGGTTTCGTCCAGAGCGCCTTCGATGGTCTGGGCAAGGGCGATGCCGTCATTGGTGTTGCGGTTGCCCTGGTTGAGGCCGTTAATCTGGGAGGTCAGGCGGTCGGAGATCTGCAGACCGGCAGCGTCGTCCTTGGCTGAGTTGATTCTCAGGCCTGAGGACAGTCTCTGGTATGAGGTATTTAAGCTCAGAGTGGCATTGCTCAGCTTGCGCTGGGCATTGATGGAGCTGACGTTCGTGTTGACGTAAAGAGCCATATTCTATCTCCCTGTATGGCCCTGTTCGGCCACTGCTAATCTTCTCTTATCATCAATCATGTCCATGACATGAGCATAATTCTACCTGTCAGGCTGCAATGCCTGTGCCACGAATTTAAATATGCATAAATGCAAAAAGGCGGGATAAACCCGCCTTGATGATAAAGGGAGAAGAAATCTGTATTACTGACCTAACAGGCTCAGAGCGATGGTAGGACGCTGGTTAGCCTGGGCTAAAACAGTCTGAGAAGCCTGCTGAATGATGTTGTTCTGTGTCAGAGCAGCGGTCTCAGAGGCGAAGTCTGTGTCACGAATTCTGCTGCGGGCATCAGCCTCATTTTCAGAAATGGAAGCCTGGTTACGAATGGTACTTTCCATACGATTTTGGAGAGCACCAAGCTCAGCACGACGTGAGTCTACGGCCTGGATAACAGAATCAATGTTAGCAAGAGTAGCTGTTGCCAATGATGCAGCAGAAATAGTCCAACGGACTTCAGAATTAGCATTACCGTCTATAACAATACCCTTTTGAGCATTAACAGGGGCATTATTAATTTTTACAGCTGCACCAAGACCTGCCATTGCGGCCAGTCCAGACATTGTAAATGCCTTATCCCAATTTAAAGTAAGGGTATCGTTAGCGTTAGCACCGACTTGGAAGACAATCTTTCCAGCATTTGCGCTACCAGCACTAGGAATAAGACTTGTCTTATTATTGAGATAAGCATCAGCACCATTCTTATCAGAAACTCGACCACCATTAATTACGGTAGCACCTGCAAAGGTGGTCTGGCGGGCGATACGGTTGATTTCCTGGGAGAGCTGGGTGACTTCCTCTTGGAGGGCCTTGCGGTCAGAAGCAGAGTTGGTGCCGTTGGCGGACTGGACAGCCAGCACGCGGATGCGCTGGAGCATGTTGGTGGTTTCGTCCAAGGCGCCTTCGATGGTCTGGGCAAGGGCGATACCGTCATTGGTGTTGCGGTTGCCCTGGTTGAGGCCGTTAATCTGGGAGGTCAGACGGTCGGAGATCTGCAGACCGGCAGCGTCGTCCTTGGC
The DNA here is from genome assembly GCF_023050955.1 of Anaerobiospirillum sp. NML120511. Taxonomy (NCBI): domain Bacteria; kingdom Pseudomonadati; phylum Pseudomonadota; class Gammaproteobacteria; order Aeromonadales; family Succinivibrionaceae; genus Anaerobiospirillum; species Anaerobiospirillum sp. NML120511. Next base: position 59,667 of record NZ_JALKIK010000010.1, on the reverse strand, counting down.
TGAGTTGATTCTCAGGCCTGAGGACAGTCTCTGGTATGAGGTATTTAAGCTCAGAGTGGCATTGCTCAGCTTGCGCTGGGCATTGATGGAGCTGACGTTCGTGTTGACGTAAAGAGCCATATCCGATCTCCCTTTATGGCCTTTGACGGCCGCTAACCTGGTGTTTTATTGCATAGTCACGTTGGGACATGATCCTGTATATATTCACCATCAGCAATGTACGTGCCACAAGCACATGAATTAACACATGCGCTACTAAACTGCTTTTAAAATCTCATATATATAAGCTTCATATCGACGTACGCTCACGCCGTGCCCCCCTACACACTGTCACAGAGTCAGGCCTCTTATCCAACCACCCGTCATTATTGTGACCGTGGAGCTGGCCGGGGGTTAAAAGACTGGCAAAACGATAACAGGTGCTTTCCTGGCGCGAATAGGTCGTAAATGAATGGCTTATCTTTCATACACGAAGTGAACGCTGCAGCATAGGCCGTGCATGTGCACGATTATGACTTCATATTCTGAATCACAGGGTTTTCAGATCTGGATGATGTGGAGGCAGGCACCTGGAGGTAGCGATGTGGTGATAGCCCAGGCATTAGGATTGGGGGGTAGTGATGTGGTGATGGCCCAGGTATCAGGATTGGGAGGTAGTGATGTGGTGATGGCCCAGGTATTGGGATTGGGAGATATGAGATATGGCGCTGGGCCTGGAGAGGTGAGCATCTGGCTCATGATGGAGATGAGTTAACGGGCTTGCCGCCCTGGAGGGAGGTGGTTGTGAAATGGCCTGAATAAGGCGTTCTGGATGAGGATTTTATTTACATACACGATGTATGTATTTTCTTCAGACGAAAAAAAAGCAACCATAAGGTTGCCGAATTTCTTGCTTTAGGATGGTGCGGGAGAAGGGACTCGAACCCTTACACCTAAGGCGCAAGAACCTAAATCTTGTGTGTCTACCAATTTCACCACTCCCGCAGAGTGGGACTAATTTAATCACTGGGGTGGCTGATGGGGCTCGAACCCACGACAACCGGAATCACAATCCGGGACTCTACCAACTGAGCTACAGCCACCAGAGATTAAATCAATCTGTTGACGCTTGGCGCGTCCTGAAGGAGTCGAACCTTCGCCCCACAGCTTAGAAGGCTGTTGCTCTATCCAACTGAGCTAAGGACGCCCTGCAGGTTTATCACTGCAATTGCTTGCTGTGATGTCTCAACGGGTGCATATAATATAGACTTCAAAATTCCTTGTCAACACTTTAATTCAAAGTTTTTCCAGATTTTACAATCAGGCCCCTGAACAGCCCCAAAAGCCGCTTCTATCGGGCCTGCAGACACATTGCCCCCACATTGCCCCTGTCCTGATTTTCGGACTGTACTCCCGGCCCCATACTTTTTTCGTTAGAGGCGATGCCATGCAGATCATGCCCCGGCCGTCTGCCGATAAAGCAGCTGGCGGCGTGCTCGACCGAGGAGCACGCCTGATGCTTTCTGCATTTCCAGTATATTGGCACTGCAAGGCAATTGCTCTGAGCACAATCAAACAGCCGCCCTTGAGATCAAAGCCTGGCTCCCTGTCCCCTTTGAGTTGACCTGATGACTGCTGTCCAGCTCATGCGCATTACTCAAAACCGGGTACTGTCTGAATGTGGGGGCTGCCTGTTCCCCTTATCTATGGGGCTCAGCCACTGGTGGAGCAGAGAGTCTTTCTGGTCTCGGCCCGCACATGGAGGCTGCAATCAGCTCCGGCACGGAGCATGACCGACAAGATCATTTGACTAATAAGTGCAGTGGCGCATAATGCGCCTGTTGTTTTCTCTGCAGCATACTGACACTGCCGGGCTGCTCAACTTATGGACCGGGCTATGGGGCTTTGGTCTTTGTTTTGTGGGATTGAGATTTACTGGGAGTGGATGATGGGGCTGCCAGCTTTTATCGAGGTTAATCATGTTTGGACTTGAATGGAGTGAGCTTATCTCTACCGTGGCAATACTGGCGGTCTGCGGCCTGGCTGGTGGCTTTCTTGCCGGATTGCTGGGCATTGGCGGCGGCATTATCTTCGTACCTGTCTTTTACTACATCTTTACTTCGGCCTTTCACGTCGATCCTTCAGTGGCCATGATGCTGGCTACAGGTACTTCCCTTACCTGTATGATCCCTACCTCCATTACTGCAGCCCTTGCCCAGTACCGCAATGGCAACACCAATATGGAGACCATCAAAACCTGGGCTCCAGGCCTGATTATTGGTGTGCTCACCGGTTCCCTGATTTCATCTTTCTATGGCGGCAAGTGGCTGGTAATCCTCTTTGGCTCCATGATGCTGCTCAACAGCCTCAACACCTTCTTCCGTGCCAAAGCCAAGCCTATGTTTGACTCCCTGCCAGGCAAGCTCGGTCAGCGCATCATAGCCTTCTGTATTTCCTTTCTGTCAGTAATGCTTGGTGTAGGTGGCGGTACCCTTACTGTTCCTGTGCTCAATGCCTGTTCCGAAAAGCCTCACCGCTCAGTAGGCACTTCCTCTGCCGTATCCCTCTTTGTAGGTATCCCGGGAGCTCTGGTGCTCTTCTTTACCGGTGTAACCCCTGATAATGCCCCAGTTTTCACCATAGGCTATGTCAGCCTGCTGGCCGTAGCCTGCGTTATCCCAATGTCCATTATCACTGCCCCACTGGGTGTAAAGATCGGTAAAGGTGTATCTCCTGCCACTTTAAAGCGTATCTTCGCTGTGGCCATGTTCCTCGTATCCGTACGCATGCTCATCTCTGGCCTGTCATAACAGCCTGGCCGGCAGCCACGGCGTTCCTTGCGTGCCTGCCCTGCCTCTGCTGCGGCTGCTGCAGCAGGTGGAGCGCTGCAGGCAAGGGCGCGAAATGCCCTGAGGCTGCATCCCCTAATTGTGGCCCTGCAGCACAGCCCGGTTCCTGACCTTGTGACCGGGTCAGCCGGACATGGGGTTAAGTGAGAGGCCCAATTACGCAAAACGCCCTGATGATCACTCATCAGGGCGTTTTGCTTATAGGACCGGCCTGAGCCTTCAGGCTCGGGCCGGTCGGCTGGCTGGAGGCGGGACGGCATCGCCATCTGACCTACATGCCGAGGCGGCGGACTTCGGCGCGGGCCTTCTTTACTATGTTGGAACGGTACCAGCGTGGGATTGGGCGGCTGAAGTTTTCAAAGTCGTTGAGAATACGACGGGACTGGGCCACCATGCGCTCCTGCTCGGCGCGTGAGCGACGGGCATGCTCTGAGCAACGGGTCAGGGCATAAATGGCGCTGTAGACAGCAAAGCCTACCCAGAAATTGGCCGGAACATTGACACCGCCAAAGTAGCCGTCGATTACACCAGCTACAACGCAAGGCATCTGGCCGGCGTCTTCACACTCAAAGAGTACCAGGTCCTCAATGGCGTCACCAAAGCCCCAGGAAGCACTTGGCTTTAAGATGACATTGCCTGAGCTGGTCAGGAAGACATTATCAAGGCGCAGACCACCGTAGCGGCGGGTGAGCTTGTAGTCAGCAAGGCCGTCAATACGGTCAATAATGGCAGAAAGAATTGGAGTTTCGTGATTGAAACGAGGGCCCTTGGTCAGGTAGGCAGTGAGCTTGTCATGAATAACGTCACGACGCTGCTCGGCCTTGTCCTTTTCCGGACCGGTCAGGGTGTCCTGGTGCAGAAGAGCGATGGCACGACCAAGCTTCTTGCCATTGGCGTACTGCAGGTGGGGATCGATTACAGACAGGAAGTTCTTGAACTCACCTACATTCTCATAGCCAAAAACAGCTGAGGTGTACTCATTGTTGGACTTGAGAGAGATGCCCTCGAGAATGTTGTTAGGGGCCAGGTCGTGAAAGATCTGGGTGCTCTTAAACTGACGGGTAATGCGGGACTTGTTGGTCTTGACCGGACCCTGCAAAGCCAGAAACTTGTCATTGGCTCCCTGCAGCGCAACATATTCATTGCCGTGCAAATCGAATGAAACAGAACGGTAACCTAACTGCACCCTGCTTTCTCCACTTCCAAAAGCGAACCCCTGCCCTGTGGCAGAATTTATACCCTTTACAGGCTCAGACAGATCTTGTAACTGAGGCCAGCCTTATCTGGCCATTTTATCAGATAGAAATCAGACTGTCTGTGCGAGCAGAACATGCCCTGAGGTACTGGCAAGCACACAACGGGCCAGGTATCACTGTCAAAGTTCCATACATACTCTTAAAGCCAGTTACATCCGTCCTTTACACTGCCTGCACCAACTCATCACACATCCTCAAAGCGGGCCATAAGTCCGGGAACACACTCCCGGGATTTTTCCTGTTATCTGACCTGATATAACCTGCCTCAACATGAGCCAGACAGGCCTCTGAGAATCCTGCTTTTTGCGGGCTGTACAGTTACTGACCGCCGCCTCAGCCATGACAGAGCAACTGCCAGATTTTCGGGCTATTTTTAATGCTGCAGGCTGACTGCTGGATGAACTGGTCCGTGCAGCTGTACGTACGATGCGGCCCTGACTGATGTTTCGTGGAGACTGATCTGTGGATGGGGCAGCTGGTACAGCGCAGCCATTGCTGCGCCGGCTGGGTTGCGCTGGCGGGGCTGCGCTGTCATGGCTGTTGTGTGCATCAGGCCTTTGGATGGGTCTTGTCGTAGACCTCGTGCATGCGGGCCAGAGCCACGTGGGTGTAGATCTGGGTAGTGGTCAGCGATGAGTGGCCCAGCATCATCTGCAGTGAGCGCAGGTCGGCGTCATGATTGAGCATGTGAGTAGCAAAGGCATGACGGAAAGTGTGCGGCGATGGTGATGAGCTTATGCCTATCTGGCTGGCATAGGATTTGACGCGATACCAGAAGGCAATGCGGCTCATGGGCTTGGCGCCATCAGGGCTTTTGTTGGACAAAAAGACGTAAGGTGAGAGCGAGTCAGGATCCTTTTCCGGACGGCGCAGACGCAGGTACTTCTCCACCCAGTAGCAGGCGGCATCAGTGATGGGAATGACGCGCTGGCGGTCACCCTTACCCTTGATGAGCATATAGCGTTCGCTAAGATGCATGTCCTCAAACTTGAGATTACACAGCTCACTGACGCGCATGCCGGTGGCATAGAGCAGCTCAAACATGGCCCGGTCGCGCAGACCGGTATGGCAGCCAAGGTCTGGAGCCTCCAGAAAGGCAACCACAGTCTCCTCAGACATTACCTTAGGCAGGTCACGGCGGCTCTTTGGTCTTTCAAGCTCAATCATGGGGTCATCTTCACGCAGGCCCTCAAGACGCTCAAAGCGGACAAAGCAGTTAATGGATGAGTAAAAGCGCAATATGGACTGGCCGGTTACACCCTCACTGGAGCGGCTTTCAAAATAGGCGCGCAAATCATCACTGGTAAAACCGGTCAGGGAAATCCTGTTGACACACAGATACTCAGTAAACCGGTTAATGTCGCTGCAGTAGGCAAGGCGTGAGTTCTCTGAAACACCCTTTTCCAGAATCAGGTAATCAGCAAAGGAAGCCAGCAGCATATTGCGCTCATTACTCATTTTCATCCCTCATCTTTATCATCCGATTCCATCGTATTGGGTAAACACATGGCAACCGTCCAAGACGGCATGCTGCGCCATCAGCGAAGTCCGCACAGTACATCTTTGCAAGCCCGTCGACCTGGCCATATAAGGTGCTGCCAGGCTGACTCTGCTGCATGCATGCCTGCATAGCTGCCCTCTGGCGTGCAGGCTGTCAGTCTGGCCAGGCCTTTCGTGTAATTGAGCACAAGCAGGCAGCCAACGGCTGCCTGTATTTTGCGCCCCTGTGCAGCAGAGTTGAGACTCAGGGATGCTGCGCATTTTCACTGCCTTTCCTGACAGCTGAGCCGGGCATATTTTCCCGTGTGACTTTAGCCTGCTGCTTGCCAGCATCCCCTGCATCCGAGCTCAGGGAGTCGCCTGCTTAAAGACGCATGCATTTATGCATGCGTGCATGCATGCACGCCTGTCAGAGAGCACTGATCCTGTCCTGCCGTACTGCAATACTGCTGGCCTTTTGTCCTGCTGCTCATGTGTCATGTTGTCCAGTTGTCATGCTCGCGACTGTCTGCTGTCATCAGGAGCATCAATGTCAGTACCAGCCATTACCAGGGCAACCAGCCGCTTACACATTGAATAATCTCTGCTGACTGGAAAGACCATTGCCATGCAGCAGACAGTACAGGTGACCACTGGACTGTCTTCCTGTCGCATGGCTGCACAGCCGGTCCGGCTGAGCTCATTGCAGGCCTGTCCAGACGGACAGGGCGCTGCATTACCTGGCAGGCTGCAGCATGGCTGGCACAGGTTATCAGGTCTGGACTGTCATGCCTGATCGGACGGCATGGGGTGCCCATAAAATAACAGCTCCCGAGGGAGCTGCTTTTGTGGTTCCTGATTACAGGATTGTGGGCCGTGGCTGCATGGCTGGGCAGTTGCCTGCAGGCAGGCCGTGGGCCTGGTGCTGCGGCCTGTGCCAGGGCCGCGGCCTTGGCCTGTGCCGAGGCCTATTCGTCGTTTTCAGGGATGCTGAACTGGGCAGCTACTTCCCTTCTGATGACCTCATCCATGGTGGTGAGTTTGCCATTTTCAAGACGGGTTACGGTGGCGTAAGGAACCTTGTTTTCAATAACAATGCAGAAACGGTAAATGCCGTCTGCTGACGGCTCGTAGCGCAGCTCCTCAAAGCGTGACTTGCCATTGAGGCGGGCCGGGCCTGAACCTTCACGCAGTACACCTGGTGGGCTGTTATAGCCAAAGTTGGTCCCCTTGCTCCAGTCCTCATCGGCAAACTTAAATCGGTATGGACTCCAGTCTGAGCGCAGCGGAGCTACTGTGCAGTACCTGTTCTCATCGAACTTTCTCAGGCGGTAGGACCTCTGGACGCCGTAGTCATTCATCTCACCACGCAGGTAGATATCACGTCCCTGGAAAACTTCCGGATGCCCGGTGCCGGTTGTGACATCGGCTGATGCTGATTCTTCATTACTCTGGCAGGCACTCATAGCCAGTGCGGCCAGCGGAGTTGACAGCAGTAAAAGCATCTTCTTGAATCTGTTCAATTTCACACCCAAATAACTATCCACTATGCAGCTCCATGCAGGGTCGCTGACATGCTGCTTAATTAACGTTGTTTCCGTTTGCACACATTTTAACACCAGGCCCATCTTTTTCCGATATCTTTGGGAACTCAAAATATCCGGTAATCAAAATGTGCAGGCATCACAAGCACATATACACTAAAGCTCAGTACTGATAAGATTGTCAGCCATTAACCGACAGAGCACCGGCCCCAAAGGACCGTCCACGGGCCCCCACGGGCAGCCCTCAGCCCCTGATAAATCAATCATACTTAAGGATGCAGATACCTGCTGCCCGGCAGCTGCCGCCACACCTGCAGCTGCCCGTGCAAAGCCATTACTGTCCTGACCGGACGTGCTGCGCAAGGCTGCAGCACCGCAACCGGTCCGGCCTTAATACTGAAAGTGACAGGGCCAGCGGCAGGCTGGCTGGAAGGCAGGAAGGCTGGAGGGCAAAGCCTGGCACGCCTGAGACGGGCTTGCCTGAGCCTGACCGGGTGGCTGTGATGCTGTCGGGGACCTGGTTGACCGCAATGCCGGACAGGTGAAAATACGCTGTGCCGGACCTCGTGCAGAGGTTCTCAGGAGTTTACTTATGTTGAAGATTGGACTTACAGGCAATATTGCCTGCGGCAAGAGCTTTATCAGCCGCCTGTTTGGCGTTTACGGTGTCATAATCATCGACAGCGACATGATTGCCCGTGAGGTGGTCAAGCCAGGCTCCCCGGCACTGGAGCAGATAGCTCAGCGCATGGGCTCTCATCTGATAATGGACGATGGGAATCTCAACCGCGCTGCCATGCGTGAGCTGGTTTTTGCTGACAAGGAAAAGCTGGCCATACTGTGTTCCATCACCCATCCGGCGATTCATGACCGTACCCTTGAGCTGTGCGATCGCTGTGCCCGTGGTGAGGGCCTGCCTGAGGACTATCTGTCCTTTGTGGCTCAGGAAGAGCAGCGCCGTCATGCCGCCGCTCAGGCTGCCCAGGCTGCGCGAGCAGGCCAGGCGGCCGCCGACGCTGCTGCGACAGCAGCCGGTGCTGGCGCAGATGAAAATGGGGAAATCAGGGACAGTGATGGTCTGCTTATCAGTGACAGCCACTGTGATGAGGGCAAGGTGGCACTCAGTGAGCCTCTTGATGCGTCCCTGGTGCTTGATAACAGGGAAGTACCCCCATATATCATCCTCGATATACCGCTGCTTTTTGAAAACCACCTTGAGGATATGGTAGACAGGATTCTGGTTGTGGACTCGGCCGTGAGCACCCAGATTGCACGTATCATCAGCCGCGACGGCTGCTCTGAGCAGACAGCACGCAATATCATTGACAGGCAGCTCAGCCGCACTTATAAGCGCGAACATGCTGACGATATCATTGAGACTGACGTTTTAAGCATAGCTGAAAAGCGTCATCACGTGTTAAACTTACATATCAGGTATCTGAAATTGTCTCAGAGTATGTCCTGAAAAATCTTTCCACAGGCTGTATCAAGAAAAATACACCCCTGCTTAAAACCGTTTGCAGCCCCGGCAGATGACAGATAATCACCTGTTTTGCCCACTTTTCAATCCTGAGCCTTTGCCTCCCTGATATGGCCTGCTCTATGGTTGACGCCGGCTCTAATGCATTGCGGCACGATGTCTGCAAATAAACGGTTTGCATTGTCAGCAAAGCTGACCCGTGCTCCGGCAGTTCCGGTCTGACATTGAAAGTTCAGGCTGACACCAGCCATGGAGCCACACTGTTGCGCTGCATGTGGCGCTGATAACCTGCTCATAGCTGTTTTGTGATTACTGGCCGGCACCGCACTTTCTGCAGCGGTTTACATATAACCTGACCATTCGCCTGCCCGCAAACTGTCTGAAGTAGCTGTCTGATATGTACAACTGGCTTCATTCAGCCCAGGATTAACGATAGATCAACCATGTTTGTTTACGATTTTCCCTTAAGTTCTAAAGCCCGAACTTATCTCAAGTTCGAGGCCATATTTAACCGCGTGCAGGAAAGTGCGAACTTAAACAGCAATTCTGATACTTTCAGTCTGCTGCGTGGACTTATCGACTTTATCGACCTGGTTGACGGTTCCGGTGCCCTGAAAATTGATATTGGCAAGGATCTTGACCGTATCACCCAGAAACTGCGTATCTGGCACAGTTATCCTGACGCTGATGAAAAGCTGGTTGATGAACTGCTCGAGCAGATCAACCAGTCTCACCGTGCGCTCAATACCTTTACCCGTCAGCGCACCGTATTGCAGAACGACCCTATTATCGAAAGCATCAAGCCACGTTTTCTGACCCCTTCAGGTATCAACTGCTTTGATACCCCGCTCTTTACTTTCTGGGCCAATCTTGACCGTGAAGAGAAGATGGAAACAGCCACCAAGTGGCTCAAGGAGCTTGACTGCATCCGTATTCCTATCACCTGCATCTTAAATCAGTGGCGTCTGTGCTCGGACTATCAGTCCCGCGTAGCCGTCAACGGCTTCATGCAGGAAACCTCAGAGCCATGTGAGCTCATCGAAATCAAGTATCCGCGCCATGTACGCGGCTACCCTGTGGTAAGCGGCTTTCAGTCCAATATAAACGTACGCTTCCTGCCATACACCAAAGGGGCACAGGTAGGCGACATTACCTTTGAACTTGCCTATGTAAGAGGTGGGATAATTTGAGCCTCAAAGACCTGCTGCCACCAGGCACCTACGACGAAATAGAAAAAGAAGCATGCTCCGGCCAGGCCGATGGCCCGGCCCAAAGCCAGGCTGCCGAAGGCCAGAGCAGCGACAAGCCACTTACCGTGGCCTGCCCATACTGCAAAAAGCCAGTAGTCTACTCAACAGCCAATCCTTTCCGCCCATTTTGCTCCGAGCGCTGCAAGATGCTCGATCTGGGAGCCTGGGCAAACGAGGAAAGAACAGTAGCCGGCAACGACATCAACATTGACGAGGATGCGGATCTGCTAAGCGATCCCAACCTGCCGCTCAGAAACATACCTGAGCAGAACTGACACATCAAAGGGCGCGCCGCGCCCTTTTGCATTTCTGCTCCCCACAAAATGCTCCATGCCCCAGGCCATGGGCCCAGTCCCAGCCATGGACCAGGACAGCTGCAGGCAGCTCAGCCCGGCAAAATCCTGAGCCCAGGCCCATGAACCCCATTAAGCTGGCCGCCACACGCTCACAGTCAGTGGTACAGGTGGCCCTGATCCTCGACAGAACGCCATGCGGACATGAAAAGCAAGACCACGACCTGCTCACCACAGTCTGGGACTCAACGCCTCTGTGCAATCCAGGTACTGAGCAATGCGGGGACATTACTGTGCTTAAGCACAGCAGCCCACTGGCCTGCCGCCGTCAGTAGACAAACTTTAAAAGACAGGCAATCCCAAGGCACGCTTTCCAAAAGCAATAACAGTTACTCAGCCCTCGATGCTGGTCAGCACCGGCAAGTCAGCTACAGTCCCTGTATGTGTATGCCCCCTTTGATATCCTCAGCACCAGCCGCCGCCACAGCTGCGACTACAGGGCATCTCCGGCAACAGTTACATGCACAGCCAAAGCCCGGGCAAGGGTAACAGCGGCACCGTGCTGCACGGCCGGCAATGAGCGCCATTGGCCATAACTGAGGCATGAGTACGTGGGCTATTGCCATGGGCGTGGAGGATTGAGCATGGTTTTGCATGCATGGAGCTGCCTGGGTGTTGTTAAGGTCTTGTGCCCGAGATCGGTCCTGATCGAATCTCACCTGATTGATATCCATGAGCGTCGTGGGTAATGCCATGCCTGTGGCACACAGGCATTAAGGTACTCCTTTTACCAGCCATGCAGGACTCCTCAATGCTGCCTGATGGTGCGCTGTGTAAGTCATAAGTTTTGGCCCTTATGCTCATAAACTCAGAAAAACGGATCTCAATATGGCCCAGCCTGAACTTCACAGGCCAGGGCCATCAGGACTACTTGAGTCTGGAAAAGGTATTTATGCCCTGAGCCTGCTCCTGACAGCTACAGACAGTTGGCAGCAACGGGACTATGGCTGCCGACCTTGCTCTGCTGCCAGGGTCTGGCTATGTGCCATGGCTGTAAGGTCATGCCTCAGGGCTATGGATCTGGAATCCTTGTACTGCATGCATCCATAAGCAAGCCGCCAGGTCAGCCCTGCTGGCTGCAAGGGCCGTGATGCTCCTTGCATGCCTGGCAGGCCAGGCCGGGCTGGATGCACGCCCAGATACACCTGGCTATTCCCAGGGCCAGGATGCTGGGAATTTCGGTGCTGACCTGACTGCGCCAGCAGCCCGGGCACGGCTGCTGTGGCGGCGTGCCCGGGCCGATGGCGGCTGCGCAGAGCGCGCAGGGCGTGTGTACGGCAGGCGGGCTGGGGCTGTGAGCAGGGCTGCGGTGGTGGCCTGATGCGTTTTACTGGCAGCAAGGATACGAATGCAGGTAGCCATAACAGGGCATTGTGATAAAATTCAGGATCCTGGGCGGACTGGATATAGCCGTCTTTATCTGCAAATCGCATCCTGACAGCCATTTTTGCCTGCACGGGCATGCATGCAGGCCTGCCTGCCCGCATGGCGCAGTCGTCCTGCAGGCGTGAGCGCAGCTCATGCCTGGTGGCGGTGTGCGGGCCGATAATGAGAAAGAAAGAAATCTACAGCAAGGACCTCTTTTGTGAAGCACCAGACATCTTCAAAGATCAGATTAAGCGCTCTTACAGCAGCGGTTACCTGTCTGCTATATGCACCAGGCTACTCCCTTGCCCAGGATAATTCAGAACTTACCGGCAGGGCCGCTGCAGCCGGCACTGGCGCCAGCGGCGGCGTGGTCAGCGCCGCACAGCCTGCCCGTACTGTAGCTGTGTCCGGTACCTCACGTAACAGGAATGTCATTCCTGTTGAAAAGCAGCGTCGTCTGAACAATGTCAGTCTCTTTGCCGGTGTGGCCTATACCACCATGGTCAATAATGTCACCACCGAGCAGTACCTGGCCAACCGTCATCTGGCTTCTTCCTCCACCTTCCCGCTGCGTCTTCTGACCAGTCTCAAGAAGAATCCATGGCGCGCCGCTCCTTTCATGCCGGTACAGGACCGTGATCTTTCCTGCTATTACGGCATTCCCCCTTATCGTGAGCCTCTTAACTTTGATGTGCGCACCACCCCAGTGGAAATCACTGCCAATGAGGTAACCGGAAGCATTGGCAATCTGGTCTCCTACTCAGGCGATGTCATCATTACCCAGGGCGACAAGACAGTAAGAGCCGATGAGGCTGTCTATGACCGCGCCAACGCCAGGGTAAGCACCAGTGGCAATCTCATTATTCAGGGCCCGGAGCTGACCATTAACAGCACTGGCTCACTGCAAAGTGATCTGACCACCAGCGTTTCCACCTTTACAGATGCCAGCTTCCAGTTCAACGGTTCAGTGGCCCGTGGCAGAGCTGAGTCTATTACCGTAGACAATTCCAGCCGCACTTCGGAAATTACCAGTCTGCAGTTCAGCACCTGTCCTGTAGACAATACCTCATGGTACTTCCAGTCTGACAAGGTCAAACTTGCTCAGGATGAGTCCTTTGGCAGCGCCTGGGGCAATGTCCTTTATATTAAGGACGTGCCTGTAATGTATCTGCCATATCTGAACTTCCCTATAACCAGCAAACGCAAGAGCGGTCTGTTATACCCGAGCTTTTCCATCAGCTCGGACAACGGCTTTGATTACCAGCAGCCGATTTATCTCAATATCGCGCCCAACTACGACTTTACCCTCACTCCACGTCTGATGACCAAGCGTGGTGTCCTGCTGTCCTCAGAGTTCCGCTACATGCCGGTTGAGGACTCATGGGGCTCCTTTACTCTTGATTATCTGCCTCAGGACAACAGCTGGGAACTGTCTGACAATTTTGATAACGACTATCGCTACTTCCTGCGCTGGGACCACACCTCATGGTTCATGGACCGCGATCTGCAGCTGAGCATTGACTACCAGAAGGTCCGTAACCAGGACTACGACTATATCAATGACATTGGACCGTCAGGCACCACCGTCACTGATGACCATCTCAAGCAGTCGCTCAAACTGAGCTATAACAGACCTGAATTTGTCATCAATACAGAAGTGCGCAACTACCAGCGCCTGCTGCCAGAGAGCCTGATTCACTACCGTCCTTTTGCCATGCTCCCTGATCTTCAGGCCGAGTACACCGACACAGTCGGTGCCCTGACCTATGATCTGAGCGGCTCGCTTACCAAATTTGCCTCCACCTCCGATGTGGAGAACTCAGGACGCTTTGAGGCCTACCGTTACCACTTTGAGCCTGATTTCAACTATCAGTTCTTCAACCAGCGCGGTACCTCACTTACAGCCCGTGCCAAGGGCTTCTTTACCCATTACTCTCAGGACAGCCTTGATAACATGCCTGATTACTACAGGCACGAACTGGGCTTTAATACCCTGGACAAAGAGGTAACCCGTGCCCTGTACATGGTACAGCTGCGCGCAAAGACCACTCTGGAGCGTAAGGTCATCGACCTGCGCCATACCCAGACTCTTGAGCCTGAGATTCAGTACCAGTTCATCCCTTACACGGATCAGAACAATATCGCCCTGTACGATACTACCAACCGCATGAGTGATTACTACTCCAACTTCTCCAGTTCTCACTACACAGGTAAGGATCGTATTGCCGATATCAACAGCATTACCTTTGGTCTGAGCTCACGTCTTCTTGATGCCCATGACCGCGAAATGATGCGCTTTGGTGTATCACAGACCTATTCCTTTGTACCTACCCGTGTCACCTTAAACCCTAATGACCCGGCAAACCTCTACCCGCGCAGTCCTCTGTCATTCTTCTTTGACGCCAATCCTGTACCGGGTATGACCACTCATGCCTCAGCTACCTATACCAATGAGACCAATGAGCTGGCCGCATGGACAGGCATGATGCGCTACAAGGATGAAAACGGTTTGCTCATGCAGGTAAGCTACCGCTTTGCCCGCGATGCCAACCGCTCCTTTGCCAATGAGACCATTGACCTTGGCCAGCTGGGTATAGTGACCGGTCTGCCACTTAGCGACCGCTTCAGCATGACCTTTGCCACCTACCATGATCTCGCCCAGGACACCAGTATCGACACCAAGGTGGCTCTCAAATACGAAGACTGCTGCTGGTCCATGGCCTTTATTTACGAAAACTACAATTCCTGTGACTGGGACTCACTTGAAGAGCAGCGCGACCACCGCGTGGGCGTGCAGTTTGAGTTCAAGGGTGTAGGTGCCATAAGCGTCACCGGCGACAGCTCAGATGACTTCACCAATACCCGCCTGCTCAACAGCTTCGATCCGACCAATCTCAACCAGTAGCCGCCCTCAGAGCCGAAGCTCCGAGGCCTGCGCTCAGGGCCGACGCTCCGAGGCCTCCCCAGGCCCAGGCCCCGCTTTGCGGTGCCTGGGCCTGCTGCCTGCCTGGCGTCCCGGCCAGTTGTCTACCATTCTCGGACACAGCCTAAGTAAAGGCTGTGTATTGCCCCCTATTATCATGGCTGGCCTTAGCGCTCGTCTCAGCCTTTGCCTGGCAAGGCGTCGCGCCGCCCGGCAGTCGGCAGCTGGCAGCGCCGTGCTGCCGGCCAGAACAGATGGCAATGCTCAAAAACTCAGTGTTTTTTGAACTATTTTCATTTTGTGCTGTCAAATTTGCTGTCGGAAAAGCCACAGCCCACGGGCTGTGTCCATTGTCGCTGTAATGCTGACATAAAGATTTATCCAGCTGCAGGTCATGGTTACGCTGCCTGACCTGAACACTGTATCCTGTACTTTTTTTGCATGGCAGCAAGGCCACTGTCAGCCCGCTGCCTCTCACCACCTTTGCCCCTGTGCTCTTCCCTGATGACAACAAAAATGCCGCGCAGCTGTGCTGCACAGAGCATGCGCCCGAGGCGCTGTGCTGCAGGCCTGTGGCCTGGGGCGCTGGCCAGCCAGGTGCGCGCGGCAGCTGATGGTGGTCAGTGACAATTTGTCACAAAGACGCTTTATGCTATTATCAGGGGCCACAACACTCATACCCAGTGCAGGTTTAGAGACTTTCCAAGATGGTATTAAGCAAGATTAACAAAGCAATCCTGGCCACCATGGCAGCCCTTTCTGTGGGCGTATGGTTCTCCACTGCCTCGGCAAACGTCAAGGCTCTGGACAACACAGCCGCAGTGGTAAACTCTGATATCGTGCTCGAAAGTGAGCTCAACGCCGCTCAGGCCGAAGTTGAGCAGGGCTTCAGGCAGAGAGGCGCCAAGGTAGACAAGATCAATGCCCGCCGTGCCGCTCTGGAGCAGCTTATTACCCGCTCCATCATCCTGCAGCAGGGCAAGCAGTTTGGTCTTAACCTTACTGACACCCAGATCAACACTGCCCTTGAGCAGGCTGCTCTGCGTGCCAATACCACAGTTGCCGGTATTCTCAAGAGCTTTGGCAATGTAGATGAGGCCACTGCCCGTCAGATGTATGCCGATGAGCTCATCATCAGTGAAGTACGCAACAACCAGGTAAGACGCCGCGTCCGTATTTCCGATGCCGAAGTTAACCTGCTGGCCAAGACCCTGCGTGAGATTGGCTCCATTGAACCAAGCTACCATCTGGCTCAGATCGTAGTTCCACTGGATGCCCGTGCCGATTTCAGTCAGGTCAACCGTGCTACTGCCCTTGCCAACTCCATCAAGGCCAAGGCCCGCAGCGGTGCTGACTTCAACTCTCTGGCTGCCCAGTATGCTCAGGGTTCAGCTGCCTCTCAGGGCGGTGACCTTGGCTATGTACCTGAAAGCCAGGTTCCGGTTCCATTCCTCCCTGCCTTGTTAAAGGCCCGTGAGGGTGATGTGCTCGGTCCTTTCCGTTCACCATTTGGTCTGCACCTGCTCAAGCTTTTTGATGTGAGCAACCAGGCCGTTGAGCCAATTACCACCTACAAGGCCCGTCACATTCTGTTAACCACCTCAGTTATCTTCTCTGACGAAGCTGCGGTAAAAGAGCTGCAGGCCCTGCGCCGCAATATTCTCAACGGCTCCATTTCCTTTGCCGCTGCAGCCCGCAAGTATTCTGAGGATTCCGGCTCTGCCTCCCTTGGCGGTGACCTCGGCTATGCCCCGGCAAGCCGCTATGATCCTGGCTTTGCCCAGGGCCTGGTTGCCCTTAACAAGGGTCAGATTTCCCAGCCGGTAAAGTCTTCCTTTGGCTGGCACCTTATCTACCTTGAGAACAAGAAGATAGACAAGGACAGTGATGAGGCCTACAGCCAGCGCGCCCGTGAGCTTATCTACCGCCGTCTCTTTGCCGAAGAGGCTCAGGCATGGGAGCGCGAAATCCGCAGCGCCGCCTTTGTGCGCGTCACCGATCCTGAGCTGATTGCAGCCGGTCTCGACCAGAGCTTCAACAGCGAAAACGCTGACAACAGCGCTGCAAAGTAACCGATTTTTAATTATGAGTTTAGACCAAAGCCCGGGCATCCGCCCGGGCTTTTTTTATCCCCGTTCCCCCACCGTGCCCGCACACAACCACCATCCCGCTCCGCCGCCGCCCCTCGCTCCGCCGCTACCACTATTCCGCTCCGCCGCTGCCGCCGCTTCACCAGACTCCGCTCCGTCCAAAGCGCTGCTACTGGACCATGGCCATGGCACCATACTTTTCGACCGGCTGACCGTGCTGCCATGGCCCGAGCATGCTGGCCAGGTCATTCAAGGCAGCAGCTATGCAGGGCTGAACTTGGGCAGTCGGGCTGTGCTCCTGCATCTGCATCAGTGTCAGCTGCATGGACTCGTGCGCAAGGAATGTCTCTGCTGCCGGGTCCGGGCAGGCGCTGCTGCTATCCGGAGAGCAGCGGTGGCTACGGCCACCTCACTTCGGGATGCCTTAAGTCAGTGCCTGCCACTTGCCTGAGCAGCCTGCAAACCCGGCTCAGGGCTGCCCTGCAATGGTACGCACTGTCTGCAAAGGGGCAGGGGCACGACTGTGCTTGCCTTTGGCCTGAGCATATTAATAATAGACAGGATTGGCCCGCGCAGCCCCACAGGCTGCGCAGGGCATGCCCTGCCTGCAGAGGCGGCGGCACTGCACGGCGATGCCGTGCTGGCGCCGGCTTATGTGGCAGCGGTGTTCTGGTTTAATTTCAGGAGGCCCTTATGGCTCATGCTCTCAGGGACAGTGCTGATGTCCCGTCCTCACCTTCATCTGTACTGCGTATAGCCGTGACCACTGGCGAGCCGGCCGGTGTCGGCCCTGAGCTCATGTATGCCCTTACCTGTCAGAACCCGGCCAGCATAGCCCTGCAGGCGCGCTGCGCACCGGGCGCCATCGGCGCTGCTGGCGCCAGTGGCGCCGCTGGCGGCGCGTCTGGCTATGCTGGCGTTGGGGCCGCAGGCGCGGACGCGCCTTGCGGGGTTGAGCTGGTGCTTATTGGTGACAGGCAGCTGCTGGCGCAGCGTATGGCGCTGCTGGGCAGCAATTTTGAGCTCCATGATTTTGACCCTGGCTGCAGCCGCGCCAGCGGTCCTGATGCTAAGGGTGTGGGTCATATCAGCTGTATGCATGTGCCTCTGGGTGCCCCTGCTGTGGCTGGCAGGCTTGATCCAGCCAATGCTGACTATGTGCTTGCCACCCTGGACAGAGCCATTGAGGGCTGTCAGAGCGGCCTTTTTGATGCCATGGTTACGGCCCCCATCTCCAAGAGCGTTATTGCTCACACCGGACGTGAGTTTACCGGCCACACTGAATATCTGCAGGAAAAGTGCGGCTGTGAGGAAGTGGTTATGATGCTGGGCTGCTCAAAGATGAATGTGGCTCTTGCCACTACCCATCTGCCTTTATCCGAGGTCAGTGCCGCCATCACCAGAGAAAAGCTCAGCGGCATTATCACTATCCTGCACCACGACCTTAAGGAGCGCATGGGCTTTGAAGATCCTGCCATTTATGTCTGCGGCATCAACCCGCACGCAGGAGAGGACGGCACCCTTGGTCGTGAGGAACTCGATACTGTTATTCCTGTACTCGAAACACTGCGCCGCGAGCGGGGCATGAAGCTCATTGGCCCGCTGCCGGCAGACACCATTTTCCAGCCCCGCTACCTTGATGATGCGGCCGCTATCCTGACCATGTACCACGACCAGGGTCTGCCAGTACTCAAATACGTAGGCTTTGATTCAGGCTACAACACCACTCTGGGCCTGCCCTTTATCCGCACCTCAGTGGACCATGGCACAGCCATGGACCTTGCCGGCACAGGCAAGGCCGACAAAGGTTCCCTGCTCAGCGCCGTAAGCCTGGCCATTTACATGGCTGCCAATGCCCGCCGCAGCGGCCGCTGACGCAACTGCGGCGCAGTGGCGTAGTGCGCGCTGCCGCCGCTACGCCGCTGCAGCTGCCACGCCGCTGCCGTCAGACGGCGGTGATGGGAGGCGGGGAAGCGCCTGTTTATGCAGTCCTCATGAGTGTATGGCTTAGATATGAGGCGGACAGAGCAATACTTTGTGATAAGATCTCAGCGCCTTTTTTATGGCCCTTAAGGTGTCAGCCTTTGGGCCGTGGGCAGCACAGTGGTTTATCCTTCAGCGACGGACGAGTTTTTATGGCCCTGCCTCCTCCACCAAATATGAAAGCGCGCAAGCGCTTTGGTCAGAACTTCCTGGTAAATGATCACATCATCAATTCCATTGTTGATGCCATCAACCCTAAGGAAGGTGAGTTTTTAGTTGAAATCGGCCCGGGCCATGCGGCGCTGACCAGACCGGTCTTTGAGCGTACCCATGCCCTGACTGCCGTGGAACTGGACCGTGATCTGGCCGAAAGACTGCGTCATCATCCGTTTTTACAGGGACTCAACCTCATTGAGGCTGATGCCCTGCGCGTAAACTTCGGTGAGCTCAATGGTGGTCAGAAGATTCGTGTCTTTGGCAATCTGCCTTATAACATCACCTCCCCGCTGATTTTCCATCTGCTGAGCTTTGCCAACATTTCTGACATGCACTTCATGCTGCAAAAGGAAGTGGTTGAGCGCCTTGCAGCAGGCCCTGGCTCCAAGGACTATGGCCGTCTTACTGTAATGGCCCAGTTCCATGCCCGTGTGGTCCCGGTACTGACCGTACCGCCATCATCCTTTGTGCCACCGCCAAAGGTCATGTCAGCTGTAGTACGTCTGCTGCCAAAAGATTTGAGCCCTGAGGAGCGTGCTCTGTCACCTTTCCTCAACCGCATTACCACTACAGCCTTTGCTGCCCGCCGCAAGACCATACGTAATTCCCTGAGCAATCTGTTCAGCGCCGAAGAGCTAAGCTCCATGGGCATCAATCTTGATGACCGTGCCGAGGACCTCTCCCTTGAGGTCTTTGTCAGACTGGCTAAGGCCCTGCAGAGCAAGCGCTCCCTTGAGGAACTCGAAAGCGAGCTGGAGAGCAGCCAGAGCGAGCGTCACAGCCGCCGCCTTGAAAAGCTGGCTCAGACCAGCCCTGAAAGCTACGCCCAGGCAGCCGCAGCGGCTGCTGCAGCGGCCGATGCCGCTGGCGCAGCCAGCTCCGACAGCACCGTCGGCACCGACAGCCAGGGCGCCACTGTCGGCGAGGGCCAGGGCTCCATCAAGGCAGCCAAAGCCGCTGCGGCCCGCCGCAAAAAGGGCGACAAGCGTCGCTCAAAGAAGTTTGAAGACTTTGACTTCAATGACATTAACGCCGATTTATAAAGTGGAGGCCGCACGTGAAAGCTGATGATCCTTTAGTAGAGGTTTTTGAGCGCAACCGCGCTGTCTGGGAGCACAAGAAAGTACTCATTGCCGGACAGATCACCTCCATGCAGATACTGCCTCAGTTAATTGGCACTGAGCAGGCCTGGGTAGTCACTGACAATTTTGAAACAGCTCAGGGCCTGAGCGCCATGATGGGCGCAAAGCTGGGCCGCTCTGACTTTGAGAGCATTACCCGCAAGCATGTGCATCTTATCTTTGCTGACTGCGCAGATGAGCGCCTTAAGGAGCACATTGAGCCTGTTGAGGTACTGGTACTGTTCTTAAACAAGACCAAGAGCCTGTCCCAGAATCTGCTCTTCTCCCTGCAGGACCACCTGACTCCGGGCGGCACCATACTGCTCATTGGCGCCAATTCCATGGGTGGCAAGAGCGCCGACAGCCTCGTCAAGGGCAAGGCTGACTGCTACAAGCTCGATACTGCCCGCAAATGCACCGTATTTTCAGCCGTACCACACGAGGGCGCGCGCTTTGCCTCCCCGGGTAACCTGCGCACTGTCAGCTATGGCGGCCTGGAGCTTGAGCAGAGCCACGGCCTGTTCAGCCAGGGTGAGCTCGATGGCGGCACCCTGATGCTGCTCAACGCCATGCACCGCGACCTGAGCATTACCCCGCCAGAGCCAGCCGCTGCTGACGCAGCCGGCCAGGCCGGCTCAGCCAGCGGCGCGGCATTCAATGCCTGCGGCAAGGATGCCGGCCCTGCCGGTCTGGCCCCTGACCTGAGCACCGCAAAGCTGCAGTCACTGCCTCAGTGCACCATTGCCCCAACTGATCCGGTACTGGATCTGGGCTGCGGTAGCGGCATTATTGGCCTGTCACTGGCCGCCCGAGGCCTGACCTCAGTTGTGTGCTCTGATATCAGTGCCACTGCCCTGCGCGCGGCCCAGCGCAATGCTGCCAGCAACGGCCAGGACATTAAGGTCATGGCTGCCAACATGCTCCCTGAGGCAGGTGACTTTGAGGCTGCAGGCATCAGTATTCCAGGCGGCAAGTTTAAGGTCATTGCCACCAATCCGCCTTTCCACCAGGGTGCCAGTCGTACTACAGCCCAGACTCTCAACATGATTGCTCATGCCCGCGAGCATCTGACTGCCGATGGCGTGCTCTATCTGGTGGGCAACAACTGTCTGCACTACGAAGAGCCTCTCAACGAGGCCTTTGACAAGGTTGAGATCCTGGCCAGCTCCACCAAATTCACTGTCTTTAAGGCCAGCGCCAGCAAAGACTGACCCTGCCAGTGGCCTGACGGCCCTGGCCACCCTGCGGCCCACGCCGTCAGCTGGCCGCTGGCGCCACCGGGCCATGGCGGCACTGTGATGTTTACGGGCCTGGTGGCCTGATGGCCGTGCCTGAGTGTTCAGGCTCTGGTATGATGTGCTTTAGCGCGGCACTGTTGCGCTTGTTTTTCTTTTTGCAAGGACGACTTCGCTATGCCTAAAATTCTGTGGATGTCTCCATACAGTCTGCATGATATTTCCTCAGGTGCTTCCATTCACTGCAAGACCACTCTTGAGGGTCTGGTCAGACGTGGTTTTGAGGTATGGTCGTGCTCATCCTTTATCTTTGACGTACCTGATGGTGCCCGTCTGTTCAACAATCTGCAGGAGACGCTCAAGAACTCCAGCAAGTCTGTTTTTGAAATGGACGACAATGGCATTCATTACGTCTATACCCGCTGCCGCTCCACCTTTGAGCATGAGCAGACTCTTGATGACATGGAGCTGTTCTTCAAGGTGTACTGTGAGGTGCTCGACCGCTTCCGCCCTGACTTTGTCATGGCCTTTGGTACCGGCATGATTTCCATGACCTGTTTTGCCGAAGCAAAGCGTCGTGGTATCTACACTGTCTATCCTGTGCTCAATGGCAATCACGGCAACTATGCCTTCCCTGATACCGACATTATCCTTACTGACTCCAAAGCATCAGAAAGGCTCTACCGCAACCGTGACCGTATCCGCATGATTCCGGCCTGCGAGATCTTTGATCCTGAGCGTTTCATAGCCAAAAGAGAAAATCCAAGCTATGTAACCTTTATCAACCCAAGCTTTGAAAAGGGGCTGGGCATCTTTGCCCGTATCGCTCTGTGGGCCCAGAAGGCTCACCCTGATCTGCGCTTTCTGGTGGTCAACAGCCGTGGCAACTTTGCAGAGAACATTCAGTACCTGCATACCAAGGACAATAAGGACGAGCATCCTTTCAAGCCACGCGACTTTGACAATGTCGACATGACCCCGGCCACCAACAACATGAAGCCTATCTACGCCGTAACCCGTGTACTGATAGCGCCGTCACTGTGGTGGGAGTCCTGGGGCCGTGTAGCCACTGAGGCTGTTATCAACAATATTCCTGTGCTCAGCTCCACCTCAGGCGGCCTGCCTGAGGCCACAGCCGGTGCCGGCATTCACATCGCCCCTCCTGACCACTGTGTCAACGACAATTTCTCCATCCCTGATGATGAGGAAATCAGGCCATGGTGTGAGGCTCTGGACCGTCTGCTCAAGGAAGACTGGAGTGAGCAGCTCAAAAAGGCCCAGGAAGAGCTGGCAGTTGACCGCTCTCTGGACCGCCTGATTGAGATTCTGCGTCCATACTACGAACGCCGTATGTGCGACCGCATCCACTTCAACAACAGCATCCAGTTCTCCTCATAAGCTCAAAGCGCTTACAGACAGAACTGCCGCTGCGCGAACTCCCGCCGCGCCAGCGACTGCGCAAAGCGCAGCCCGGCTTTGCTGTGCCAGCCATGCCAGGCAGAGCCAGCGCGCATGGCGCGCCCTGCTGTGCCGCGCATGGCTTGCGCCCAACAGTTTACAGCCAGCCCCTGCAACGCACATGGGGGCTTTATCTGAGCCTGTCCCTGCCTGACAGGCTGACTATTTAATCAGCAGCAGCCGCTACAGCAGCTGCAACACAGGCAATACTGCACTCACATTTGACGCCCGCGAGGACAGCCACCACGGCCCTCGCCTAACAATAAGGCGCATACAAGTGAGGCAGTTAAGGTCTTAAAGGGATTTTTTTATGCCTAAAATTCTCTGGCTGTCTCCCTACAGCCTGCACGACACTTCATCAGGAGCTTCTGTTCACGCCAAGGTAATGCTCGAAGCACTGGCAAAGATCGGCTTTGAAGTATGGTCCTGCGCTTCCTTTGTCTTTGACAACAAGTCGGGTACCCTGGTGTTTGGCGATCTGGAAAAGCGCCTTGCCGAGGATGATCACAAGACCTTTATCCTCGATGATAACGGCATCCACTACGTCTATACCCGCTGTGCCAACCGCTCAGAAATGCAGTTTACCCTTGATGAGGGTCAGCTCTTTTACGAGACCTTCCTTGAGGTGCTTGACGAGTTCAAGCCGGACATCATTTTCGGCTACTGCCCGGGCATGGCTCCGCTGGCCTGTAACATTGAGGCCCGCCGCCGTGGCATCAAGACTGTGTACCTGCTGCTCAATGGCAATCACAGCAATTTCTCCTTCTCCTACTATGATCTGGTGGTAACCGACTCCCAGGCCACAGCTGACCTCTATGCCCGCCGTGACCATATCAACGTTACCCCTACCGGTGCTTTCCTCAACCACGAGAACCTCATCAGCCCGGAACGTGACCCTAAATATGTCACCTTCATCAATCCTGTAGGTGCCAAGGGCCTGCCAATTTTCGCCAAGATGGCCAAGCTCTGTCAGACCGAAATGCCTGATCTGCGCTTCCTGGTTATCAACAGCCGTGGCAATTTCTCCCAGACTGTTACCCTGCTGCACGAAAAGGACAAGCCTGATGTGCATCCATACACTGCAGCTGATTTCCCTAATGTGGACATGGCCGGTTCCCAGAAGGACATGCGCCCTGTCTTCAAGGTAACAAAAGCTCTGATTGCTCCATCCCTGTGGTTTGAGTCCTGGGGTCGTGTAACCTCAGAGGCTGCTCTTAACCGCATTCCTGTACTGTGCTCCACCTCAGGTGGTCTTGCCGAGGCCATGGCCGGCTGCGGCATCAGCCTTGAGGCTCCTGAGCACTGCCGTCAGGATCACTGGAGCATCCCTACTGACGAAGAAATCAGACCATGGATGGACGCCCTGAAGGAAATCCTCAAGAGCGACTACTCCGAGCAGTTTGACAAGGCCCGCGAGCAGCTTTCCCTGGAGCGCGCCACCCAGCGTGCCCTTGATGCCCTGGCTCCGCTGTACAACAGCCGTGGCAGCGATCATCCACTTTTCTACCTCAAATAGCATAACAGCACGCATCCAGCCCACTCAGGCACGCAGCTGCCACGCAGCAGCGCACCTGAGCCCGGGCTGCACCATGCTCACCAAAAGTTTGCAGGAACAAGAACAATGCCTAAACTTCTCTGGCTCAGCCCATTAAGCGTTCATGATACGTCTAACCCATCTGCTACCCAGATGCGCAACATGCTGTTATCTCTTAAGGCCCGTGGCGTTGAAATCGTAGCCTTAAGCGCCCTGAACTTCCTTCAGGACAGCGGTACTTCTCTGTTTACCGATCTCGAAGAAAAGCTCAAGGGTGAGGACACTTCCTTTAACCTCAACGATAACGACATCAACTTCATCTACATCAGAACCAAATCCCGCCGCCTGGGTGAGATGCCATCTCAGGAGCAGCGTAACTTCTACGCCAAGTTCTGCGCCATTATCTCCGCTTTCCGTCCTGATGTAGTCATGGGCAGCGGCAGCGACATGCTCTCCATGGTGTGCTTTGATGAGGCTCACCGCCGTGGTCTGCCTACTGTCTACACCCTGCTTGATTCAGTACCGGCCCGCTTTAACTTCCCTAACATCGATATTGTGGTTACCGACAGTTCAGCCGTATCCAACCTGTACGCCAACAGCCACAAGATCAACTCAGTAGTTACCGGCTCATTCACTCCGGTCAACATTCCTGAGAAGCTTGCCGAGGACAAGGATCGCAAGCGCATTACTATGGTCAATCCATGTCTTGAGAAGGGTCTTGGCGTCTTTATCCGTCTTGCTCAGCTCAAGAACAAGGAGCTCAAGGGCACCACATTTACTGTTCTGGAGACCACTGAGGGCCAGTTCAAGGAGCAGGTCGCTCTGTTAAAGAAGGGCAACAGTTCCAAGCCTGCCTTTACCGAAAAGGATCTGTCCATTATCGAGGTACTGCCTCCATCAACCACCCTTGATGAGGTACTCAACCAGTCAAAGATGCTGGTAGCCCCATCCCTGTCCTTTGAGGGCATTGTGCCTGTAGCCCGCGAAGCCGTAGTACGCGGCGTACCAGTGCTGGCCACCAACCAGACCGGCTTTGGCGAGTCTATTGGCGATGCCGGTGTTCTGGTAGAGGCTCCAAAGACCATTATGGACAACCATGCCCACATCCTTAGCGATGAGGAAATGGCCTTCTTCATCAAGGGCTTTGACATGATCCTCAACGACAAGATTGCTGAGCGCTGCGCCAACGTTGCTGCCCGTTACGACATCAACTATGCTGCCAACCGTCTTGCCGCCACCTTAAAGCCACTGTTCGACCTGCGCGCCGGCTACAACCCACAGCTGCTGCGCAACGGCAGCCTCATCTAACCGCCAGCCCGGGCCTCAGCAAAGCTGAGTCCCGGCCAGCCGGCCGGCAGCTTACGCTGCCCAGCCCCGCCGCCGTGCACGCGGCGCGGGGCCTTTTTACTTCCGGCTATCTCCCGCCAGGTCAACCTGACCACCCTCCCGCCACCAGATCTGAATACCCCCACACACATTTCAATGTATCAACCATATTCAAATCTTGACCCCCTCTGAAAATATTACTTTCTAAAACAAATTGTAGATAGCATCTTGTACCTGTGCAGTAGACATTAGTGCCCAAATCTGCCAGGAATAGTCACTCTCTAAATTATTTTATGTTTGTGAGAGTTTATGCTGTTACCACCGTGTACAGAAACGTGGATTGATGGATAGTATTTTGAATACATATTACGCTCCAGTCCGCATGCGCACGTGCATCAGCACCTGCGAAAGGCGCTTTTTGCGACATCTATTTGCAAACCTTAACTGCATATACAGGGCAGTTAACCTGCCCCGTTGATTACATGTATACGCGGACGTTAATACAAACATAGCCGACTTGGACCAGAACGCTCCACAACAAAGCGGCCAATCCTATGCAATGATGTCAACAAAAGGTGTTTTCTATGGCAGTTTACGTAAATACAAACGTTTCCAGCCTTAACGGCCGCCGTTATCTCAACAATGTACAGAATCAGCTGACTACCACATACCAGAGACTCAGTTCAGGTCTGAGAATTAACTCTGCAAAGGACGATGCAGCTGGCCTGCAGATCAGCTCCCGCCTCACCACCCAGGTCAACGGTCTTAACCAGGGCAACCGCAATGCATCTGACGGTATTGCATTTGCTCAGACCGCCGAAGGCGCTATGGACGAAATCACCAACATGCTGCAGAAGATCCGTACTCTTGCAGTTCAGGCCAATAACGGCACTACCACTGGTGATGACAAAGCCGCCCTCTCTAAAGAAGCTACTGCTTTAGTTGATGAAATCAACCGCATTGCTGCAAAGACCACTTTCGGTGGCGCCAAAATTCTTGATGGTGGTAAGGATTCTGGAATTTATGCAAATGCAGAAGGCTCAGTAGGTAAGTTAACCTTACAGGTTGGCGCAAATAAAGGCGATACCATTGACTTTGAAGTTGCTAACGCCAAATTTACCAAAATTGCTGATGCCACTAAGATGATTGAGCAAGGTAATGGCGCAGGTGCAAATGGCAAGATAAAGATTGGTAACTTCTATGCCAACAACAAGATAACTTTCTCTGCAACTAATAACAGTGCTGCAGCAAACGCCATCAAGGCTATGGACTACTTAATCGGTCAGATTGATTCCCAGCGTGCAGGCCTAGGCGCAATCCAAAACCGTTTGGAGAGTTCCATCCGTAACCAGGCTAACGTTTCTGCCAACCAGGCTGATGCCCGTAGCAGAATTCGTGACGCAGATTTTGCCGAAGAG
The DNA here is from genome assembly GCF_023050955.1 of Anaerobiospirillum sp. NML120511. Classification (NCBI taxonomy): domain Bacteria; kingdom Pseudomonadati; phylum Pseudomonadota; class Gammaproteobacteria; order Aeromonadales; family Succinivibrionaceae; genus Anaerobiospirillum; species Anaerobiospirillum sp. NML120511. The sequence continues at coordinate 32,805 of NZ_JALKIK010000010.1, read as the reverse complement.
TCCGCCAATCTGTCCCAGCAGTCCATTATTCAGCAGGCTGCTACCTCCATGCTCATGCAGGCCAACACCCGTCCACAGCTGGGTCTCTCCCTGCTTGGCTAACAGCCCCATGACAGCTTAGAGAGCTTAGCTCTCACATGCTTAAAAGCCCTCATTTCCGCAAGGATTTGAGGGCTTTTGCATTTTATCCAGTTGACCTGTTTTGGGGTAACCCAAGCATATTATGCACACACTAACTAAAATGATTTGGTTATTATAAACTATTACACAGCCATTACCACATGGTCTAAGGATAGACAATACGGCTTAAATAAGCCACTTTGTCAATGTTTACGCAGTATCTAGTTTGCTTAATAAAATGCATATGTAAAGCATTAAATTTGTCCAGGTACTTACATACAAGTACGGCCGTTAACCAAGTCATAGAGCCGGTTGAGCCGTGGATTTGACCATGACGCAATGGCTATGCACTAACATTAACGTCAAAGGAACTAACCATGGCAGTTTATGTAAATACAAACGTTTCCAGCCTTAACGGCCGCCGCTATCTTAACAATGTACAGAATCAGCTGACTACCACATACCAGAGACTCAGTTCAGGTCTGAGAATTAACTCTGCAAAGGACGACGCAGCCGGCTTACAAATCAGCAGCAGACTGACAACTCAGATCAACGGTCTCAACCAGGGTAACCGAAATGCTTCTGACGGTCTGGCATTAGCTCAGACCATTGAAGGCGCTATGGATGAGACCTCATCCATGCTGCAGAAGATCCGTACTCTTGCTGTTCAGGCACGTAACGGAACCAACACTGCTGATGATAAGGCAGCTCTCACAAAGGAAGCTAACGCACTCAAGGCAGAAATCGACCGTATTGCCCAGCAGACCAAGTTCGGCGGCAAGACAGTACTCGACGGTGGCGGTAAGGATACTGATATTTATGGCGGCGCAAACGCAACAGCTCAAGGTAAATTAACCCTGCAGGTAGGCGCTAACAGCGGCGATGTCATCAGTTTCAATGTTGACGCTGCTAAATTTTCAAACATTGCAGGTAATGCCGGTATTACTCTAAATAAAATCTGGGATAACGGCTCGTTGAAATTAACCGATGGTGCAGATATCGATAATGTTATTGACGCCATGGATAAGATGATCGGCCAGATTGACAGTGCACGTGCAGGCCTGGGCGCTATCCAAAACCGTTTGGAGAGCTCCATCCGTAACCAGGCTAACGTTTCTGCCAACCAGGCTGATGCCCGTAGCAGAATTCGTGACGCAGATTTTGCCGAAGAGTCTGCAAATCTGTCCCAGCAGTCCATCATTCAGCAGGCTGCTACCTCCATGCTCATGCAGGCTAACACCCGTCCACAGCTGGGTCTCTCCCTGCTTGGCTAACAGCCGCATGACAGCTTAGAGAGTTTAGCTCTCACATGCTTAAAAGCCCTCATTTCCGCAAGGATTTGAGGGCTTTTGCGTCCCTGCAGAAACGTTTGCCCTTACGTCTTACCTGCCCTCACCAGTCCGCATGTACACCTGTATTGCTTGCATACTGCTTTGCGCCGATACCCCTCAAGACACTTGATATAGCACTCCTCTGCTCTGCTCTCTCCCTGTTCTCCTCTCATCTGAACACCATCCCTGCCATATCAACATCCTGACAGCGGCATTAGCCTGTACCTGCGCTTAGGCCACCGGTATGAACATGGCAAAATCCCCTGTCAAATCCTGCTCATCCCCCTCGTATCCTGCTTAGCCCCATCAAATCATGCTCAGCCCCATCGACTCCCTGTTCATCTCCAAAACTAACTCATCCTGATCCACCATTGTTGGCTTCAACCCCTGCCGTGCTGGTGCCATTACCCCCGGAAACCGCATATGTTAGCCACGGGCAACCATTTTTTGTCGCACCGGATGTCCTTGACATATGAATAAAACCGTAATCTGGTTCGTTTAAACTCAGATCGCTTAAACATGTACTTTGTCTAAAAGCACTTCCTGCTTTACTTGAATTTAACAGGGGTGCCCTCAAAGTGTGCGTCGCAAAAAATGTGACTGGACCCACAAATCCGAACAAAAGATGTATATGCCAAAAGTATTTTTTAAGGGAAAAAACGGCCTGATTTTGTTCTTGCGTAAAAGCACTAGATATGACGTACCTATGCCACCTGCAGCAAATTCATCAATCTAAAAAACAGGACGATTCAGAGGATTTTTTGGCATCTTCGGCCAAAATGGCTTGTCGCACCCGTGGACAGAAAAGTGAGACAGATCACGTTTTTGACCGATCTGAGACATTAGAATGCACTCCACGGCAGCTAAGTCTGACAGCAGACGACATGTGGGTACGGTTGCTTACCGCAAATGTAAGCGCTTTCCTGCTGAGAGGAGCACGCTTTCTCCCTTAGCATGTTGCTCAGCTACCCATACAGCCCTGACGGACCTCCATGCAGGTATCCGTTCAGAGCAGTACAGCTGCCTGGTGAATCGAAGATAACAGTAGTTCCTTCAGTTAAAGTGCAAGATAACAGTAGAATTCACCTCCATTGCAGTTAACCTCCGCCTGGGCATGCCATCACTTGAAACCAACTTTCGGCATGCTGCTCTGACAGCAGACCTCCGAGGCTGTATGAGGGGCGGGGAATCCCTTAACCACGTAACAACCAGTTTTCCTGCTTCACAGGAGATAACGGGCCCGCACAAGGCGTAAGAGCCCACCTCCTGATGAAGCAGACAATAGTGAAAGATCAGGGCTGCATGGCACTGCCTGCAGCCCTGACAATGACAGTAACCTTTGCAGCTGCATGTGATTAGACAAATATCAAACGCACTGCCACCACAACAGAAAAGACATACAGGACGCATGCGCCACAACAAGCAAGCCACTGCGTCCTCCTCATTACTCACATATGCTGCGCCAGTCAGCCAGCAATATCAGGAGGCATATACTCGCCCTCAAAAGCATACGTTTGCAGTCAACAGCAAGACATCAGCAAAGCCGGCCTGTACAGGCTGGACTGTAAACGCCATAAGATTTACTGAGATGACAGTATGCAGCAAGCCAGGTAACAACCTGGCATTTCTGCACCACTATCCGCAGCAACTAATAGCACGCTCCTTGTACAGCCGTTGCTATGGCGAACAGCGCTAACAGGCTCCCAGTTTTACTGAGATAACAGTATGCAGTTCTGTCTGGGTACTAAGCATTGCGTCACATACAACTGAGCCGCTCATAACTGATGAACAATCTCTGCCTTGTCTCATACAGCCACGATGCAGCTCAAACCGTCAACATTAACCAGTCAGGACCAAAGGTTCCGCTCCCAATACCAGTCAAACAGATTTCAAGGAAAAGCCATGTTTCAGCCCATAGAGGATGTACCTGATCCCCGCAGCATTGCTGCCCACCCTGTGCCGTGCTCATGCAGTGCACCCGACCTTACAGTGAGCCCGGCTGATCTGCATAGCGTCCCCCATGACATATGCAATGACAAGAGTGTTGCAACGATCCTTATGAGTGACAGCGCAGCTGACAGTGATAAGGACAATGCTGACAGTTACGCAGGCTCAGCATGCTGCAAAAGCTCCTGTAACTGTGATGAAACAGATGATGCCCCGGATGCATCGGATGCCACTGATGCCACTGATACCCCGGGAACTGGCGGCGCTCAGTGTCGCGTGACAGGCAAGTCATCAGGCAAAGGCAAGCGCTCTGTTGCAGCCTCAGCTGCAGCAAGGGGCAATATCCGCAAGGCTGCCACCTCAAAATCAAAGAGCAGCCAGTTCCGAGCTGAACATGACGCCACTCCATCAAAGAGCTGCAATTTGCCTGAAACCTGTGGACTTTCTCATGCCAGTACTGCAGCAGTTGAAACAGACCATGCTGCTGAAGATGTCTACCCTGCTGTCGATGCTGACAGCTCCCCTGAACATTACGCTGACCATAAGCCCTTAAGTGCAGCCCTGCATTCAGCCCTGTACTTTCATGAACTGGGCAGACGCTGGTCAGGAAGTACCTGTCCTGAATCTCAGGTCCTGCGCCATGTAATGGCTTCACTCTTTGTCACCGGTACTGACCTTGCCCTGCGCAGCACCGATAGCATGACTGATGAGAGGGCAGTTACCGAAGAGTACAGTGATGAGCTCAGCCTTGCTGTTGCTTCACTCGGTACTGACATCAATACCAGATCTTCTGACACTGACGCATACAGCTTCAGATTTGACCCTTACTCTCTTAGCTCAGAAGGCTCCTCTACCCGATCTGAAGCCACGGTTGGCAGAGGATGTGGAGGTGCGGCAGCAGCCCGTGGCCGTACGGATTTCAGTGCCAGCTTTGCCCGTGACTTCATCTCCAGCAACCGTTCATCAGGCCTGGATCGCGATGTCGGTAATGAGAAGCTGAAAACCTCAGCCATGATGCTTGAGCAGCTCTCACAGGGTCGCAAAGTAAAGTCAGTAAGCTCTGCCATGGTCATGAAATACCGAGCCGCAACAGAGAGCTCAGCTGACAGAGCTGAACTGCAGCTCTCCGACGGCAAATTCCGTCATGCTGCTGTAATCGCAAAAACTGCAGATAACAGTAAGAATTTTGAAACTGAGAACAGCACAGAGCTGAGCACAGCCGATAACCAGAGCTCTGTCCACCTCAGTGCCCTTAACAGCAACGTCAGAACAGCAGACCTCGAGGACAGCCAGCCTGTCAGCCTCACCTTTGACCTGACAGCCCTTTCCAATGGCTTTGGCTCACTGTATGGAAGTAAGGGTTCAGGACGTACCCGCAGCACTATGTTCAAAAAGAAAAATGCCACGGCAAAAGACAGCACCAGGTCTGCAGATGCAGGCAGCAGCGACAGCAAAGAGGAGCACCTCAGTAAAGATAATGGCCTGAGTCTCTTCATCACCTCACGACCTGAAGGTAAGGCCTGCAGTACTGACTGTACTGACAACACTGACTGTACTGACAACACCGACTGTACCAGCGGCACCAGCAGTGAAGCCACTGCCGCTATGGACACCGAGTCAGGGGCCAGCACCGCTCAGGATAAGCACAGCTCTACCTTAGTATCTTTGGCCCCTGCAGCTTTCACCTCAGGTGCTACTGGAGTTGCCCGCAACACCATCAGCGACAGCAACAGCATCGTAAAGGACATGGACAGCCAAGCTGGTCTGGGCCAGCAGACCGAGAGTACCCGTGAGAATGCAGGCACTTCTGCCTTGTCTCACAGCGAAGCTCAAAGCGAGGCCCACATCATGGAGCTCACCGCTGACCAGTCTGCTCAGTCTTTTGATTCAGTTGAGTCATATGAGTCTGCTGAGTCTGTAGAACCTGCTCATTCTCATGAGCTGCAGGATACTGACAGCTCAGCTCAGAAAAGCCAAAAGAAGAGTCAGAAAGCTCTGGCCTACTGTCAGTCTCAGGCCAAGAGCCGAGCTGTCTGTGCAGCAGGTGGCTCGGAAAAGGGCCGTAAGGCTGCCTCCGTTGAGACGACCGATTGTGGCTCTGCAGGCAGTGAGTCAGCTGCAGGCGGTAAGAAGCACCCCGGTAGTAAGAAAGGCTCTACAGCCGACAGTGCCTGTGTCGACTATAAAGATACAGGACGTGATTATGGCTCAGAGGCTTATCTGGGAAGTGAATTTGACAGTGAAAAAGAGAGTGACTTTGACAGCTTTGCTTTTGCCGGGGGTGGAAAGCGTATTTCCCTGATTTCCCAGGCAAGCTGCCATAAGCTCAGATTCTCCAATGAGCAGCGCAGGGAGTTTACCGGCATGTTTTTCAGGCCTGCAGCCAGACTGCATGACGTCCTGATTAAAACCACTCTGCACAGCCGCAATGCCGGAAAGTTAAGAACAGCTCTGGAAAGACTGAACACCACAGACTGTGCCACCAGTATTGCGCCACTGACCCGCTCACTGAGCACAGTGCTGAGCATGCCTGTAATCAAAGACAAGGCAAGGTGTGGCCGCAAGAAGAACACAGCCGGTCTTGCCGGAAAGTCTGTCGGCCAGAAAGCCCCTGCAGACTGTGGCAACAGCGGCTTGCAGAATAATTACCTTGCTCACTCCGGCATGACTTTGAACTCAGCTCTGGGCATTGTGAGCAGCCAGTCTGAGCTCCGTCAGTCCGGCAGCCTTAGCCTTACCCGAGGCAATGAGATGCCTGAACTGGCTGACCTGTCAGTCAGCACTTCCTGTCGTGCCCCTAAAGTACCTCTGGCTCTGCTGGATGTACTGCAAAAACGCAATCACTACGGAACTGTAGCTGCCGCCTGTGAACACCATGGCCGTAAGCCAGGCTGTGCTCATGCAAGGCCGTCAGCTCATAAATTTATTGAAAGCTCAGAAATCTTCCAGAACGAAGGTGCCCTGCGCTGCTGCAATGTTTACTCAAACATTCAGGGTCAGGTCTATGCCCGTATGGCAAAGCTCAGAGAGTCTGCAAGCTTCAGCTCTGTCAGCAATCAGGAGCTGACAGGACTTGCTCACAGTGCTCTGGTCTTTGACCTGCCATCACAGCTGCGCCGTGATGAGGCTGCCCGTGCAGTAAGCGACTATGCAGCCTTAATGCACCTTGCCTGCTGCAAGCGTCAGAGCCTGAAGCCATGACGCAGCAAGCCGGCCGTGGCCCTGCAACCAGGCTGCTGTCATGAGACCCTCAGGGCTCAGACAGCACAGATGCACAGCAGGCGACCCTGCCGGCTGGCCTGCAGGCGGCTGTCACAGCTGTCAACAGCTGATGACAGCCCTGTAAGCCAATGCGGTCCGATACTGCTAAGTCAGTTAAGTTCTGAAGCACATAGCTTTGAAAAGTATGGCAGTCATGCAAGTCACATGACGGCATGACTGCCCAGTCAAACAAACACATAAGCGCTGTCTCTGACAGCACCAGTAAGGGAGCAAAGAGCTGCAATGGCCTTTGCTCCTGTCTTAAGTTTTTATCCTTGGTACTTTGTCGAGCGCAGCCAGACCAGGCCTGTCCTTTTATGGATAGCCGGGCCGAGCTGTGCCTTTTTTAACTGTACCTGTACCTTTTTGATTCCCTTTGACCACTCTCCCAGGAGACATTCATCATGCATTTCATTGAGGACCATTTCATACCAGGAGAGGGTCACAACTCATCTGCACAGACCACTTTCCTGCCTGATGGACAAATCACTTGTCATCAAAAGAACCGTAAGGGCAACAGGCTCAAAGGTCGTTTAGCCATCCGCCCGGATGCCGACAGTGATATCCCAATGTCTCTTGCCTGCTACCTTGAACTCTGTGAAAAGCGTAACCCTGCAGCCCATACCCATGACGCCGAACAGCAGCTGACAGCAGAGCCAGCACATGCTTATGCATTAGCCGCCTCCAATGACCTGCGTCCCCGCTGCAGCCAGCCAAAGGCAAATGCCAGGACCGCCACATCATCAAAGACCTCAAAGAACTTAAAGGGCTCACAGAGCAAGACCATGACTCAGCCAAAGCAGAAGGCCACAACAAAAGCAAAGGCAAAGGCTAACTCTCCATCCAGGTCTCAGGCCCAGGCCATGGTCCATGGCCATGCCAATGCCCATGCTGAGGCACAAGACTACGTTACCAGTGCTGTCACCAGCAGGGGCATACCATCCGGCTGCGCATCCTGCAGCGAGACCGGCGGTTACAAAGACCACTCTGGTAGTGCTGAGCATGCGAGCAGCAAGGCACCAAATTCCCTGTCAGGCCGCAAAGCCAGAAAGCCTCACTCTTGCTCCAATGCCCCGGACGCCACCTCTGGCTCCAATGCCTCAAAAACCAGGTCTGGCTCAAAAGCTAAAAAGACCAGCTCTGGCGCAAAGGCCAAAACCAGCCTTCACTCCAGCAGCAAGCCAAATGGCCCAAAGGCCACTGCCATACCTTCAGATGTCCAGGAGAAGGCAATTGCAATGTTACTGGCACTGGCAAAAGAACCAGCCCCTGCACAGTCATGCATCTCAGCTCAGACAGTAAGCGGCGAAAACTGTCTCTTAGCCTGCAGCGACAGACACGACGACAGTGTCACAGCCAGCCGCAACAGCTGCGACAGCAGTGTCGGTGCCAGCATCGATTGTGTGGTCAGCTCCTCTCCTGAAGGCCGCAGTAACGACGGCTTCGACGACAGCTGCGATGGCGTTGCTGGTGCTGACCCTGCCCCTGTTAATGACGATGATGACAAAGGCCACCATCCATCTGCCAGCATGCCGCAGGATGCCCATGACGCAGACAGCCATGAACATGAACCTGAGCATGAGCAGGCACAGGTGCATGACCATGCTGAAGCCACTGCACTGGAACAGGCACAGGCACAGGATGAGAAGCAGAGCTGTTCTGCAGATCAGGTAAGTGGCAGCAGCGACAGTATCAGTGTCGATGACGACAGCGACAATATCAGCGTCGATGCTGGCCACGACAGCAGTGAAGAAAGTGCAGACTGTGCTGAGCATGAGAGCCGCTTGGATGAGAGCAGCCCTGATGAGGCTGCACAGCCAGCTGCTGATGCTGATAGGCCTGGAGATAAGAGCAGCCAGGTGGATGGCGCTGCCTGCAGCGATCCCCCAGGTGAAGCTCAGGGCGGTGCCCGTGGCAAGTATCTTACTTATGAGCAGCATCTGGCATCAGACCCGGGAAGACCAAATTCTACCCGTAAGATCTTTAAGGGCTCTGAGCGAGCCGTAGCTGACAGTCTTTACAGCCTCGATATCGACTCTCTGATGATTCACCGATCACTGCAGCATCTGGAGCTGGCTGTTGATGCCCTTGAAGATGGTACAGCCAGTGAAAGTGAGCTCAAGATGGCAGGAAGCTGTGGCACTCTTGCCCGTGTGCTTATGGAGCACTGTGATCATCTTGCCTCATGGCCAGAGCTGAGCGAAGCCCTCTATCAGCTGCTCTCTGACCGCTCAGTACTCAACGCAGCCAGCTTTGAAAGCTCAGGTGATCTGGCCAGGCTCTGTGAACTGGCCCCAGGCCCTCAATGGCAGCTCCATAGCGGCGGCGCCGCCATCAGCGGCGCCAGCGACAGCTGCAGCACAGCTGCGCAATACGCTCTGAGCAATTTGCACAGCATGGCAGACCTCGGTGTCGAGACCAGTGAATATCTGGAGACCATGCTTACCAGAATACTCACAGCCCGACACCTGCCTGAGCGTAGAGCTCTCTTTGAGACACTGCTCCATGAGATTAATACCCGTCAAAGCCGCCATGAGCTCAAAACAGATAACTACCACCCTGAATCAGGCCAGCCCTCAGCAAAGGCCACTGGAGGCTCAAGCTGCGGCGCTGCGGGCCGCAGCGGCAGCAGTAAGCTGCGTAATGGCACTGATGCTGATGATTGTGGCGGGATTGTTGAAGCTGGAGTCGATACCGACAGTGCCCTTGCTGACCAGACCGGCAATGCCGGCAATGCTGCGCCAGAACAAGCTGCCCCTGCCCGCCGTAAGAGCCCAGCCAGACTGCCAGGCAGCTGCGATTATGACCTGATTAACGATGACCATGCACAGAGCACTGCTGATGATGCAGCGGGCCTTGCTGACAAAGCCAGTGATGCAAGCTGCAGCAGCAACGAGGCTGACGCATACTCACAGCCTGATGCAGTTGCAGCCTGTGCCGCTGCCTGCACTGCTGATACTGCCCTTGCAGGCAGCGGCAGTGGTCAGCACAGCTCACAGTACTCTCAGAGCATTGCTCCTGCCGGAGCCCTGTACAAGTCCTTTCTGTGTAATGAGGGCAACATAGCCATTCTGGGAGATGAACTGTGTGCTCAGCAGGACGAGCTCAGCACTGATGCTGGCTGTAGCTCCAGTACTGACAGCCAGGATGCGTGGGCTGTTACCAGGGAACAGGTCAAGCAGGCTGTTGCCTGCAATGAGACTGATAAGGCCACTCAACCGGCTGACAGTTACAGCACTGACAGCAATACTGGACGTTCTGGCAATGACGACCATGAAGGCAGTGACTGCAGCTCCATCAGCAGTAACACCAGCAAGCCAAATAGCAAAGGAAAAGGCCATAAGCATGGCAAGGTGCAGGATCATGACCATAGCCAGAACGCTGCTCTCCTTGCAGCAAATAATGACCATGCAGACAGTGAAACTGAGCGTCCTTTGGGAGGCAACTCCGTCAGTGAAATTGAAGTGGACGGTGATGTTGAGATCGAGGGGAAATCTTGCTGCTCCCAAGGTAATGACTCTGCGCATGTGTCAGGCTCATCCAGTACGGCTTGCACAGACACTGACTGTACTGCCGGAGCTGACTCTGTCTATGGCTGTAATGAGGGCTCAGACTCTGACTGTGGCCCTGCCATAGCCAGCAGCAAAGGTACCTTTTGGTGGGATGAGATTCCTGGCGGCCGTTCGGACAGACACAGAACCCGTCATTCGGCTGAAAGCTCTGTTGATAACGGTGCTGGTGCAGGGGGTAAGGCAGAGCGCTGCTCGGCCAGGGCGGCCGGGCTTATTGATAATGCCCGTGATGAGCAGCTCATCATCAGCTCCCTGATAAGGGCATTTAACAGCTCTCTGGGCACTGAGGGTGGTCCGCATGATAAAAGAGCCCGTAAGGTATACAAAAGTGCCCTTGAGGAGGCCACACTGGCCACCTGTGATGTAGTCCACCTCAATGGTGTCTTCAGCCAGCCTGATAATGCCCTTGAGTGCATGCTGCGCGCCTGCACAGCCTCCATGTCAGCCCGCCGTGCGGCCGCAGTAAGAACCGGCAATCTCGGCCCTGGTGGCGGCGCCGCCCGTAAGGGCGTACGCCGCCCAGGTGCCGTCCCGGCTGCTGCTCTGGCCGCCACGCCTGTCCCGACCGAAGCAAAGGCTGTGGCTAAAGCTCATGCTCATGACCGCAGCCTCGCCACAAGGGAGATTGAAAGCACAGGTACATCAGGTGCGCTATCAGCCTCATCAGACGCTCAAGCTTCATCATCCGCCTCAGCCTCATCATCAGCCTCAACAGCTGCAGGGCCAGCCTCTGACATAAATGCTCAAGCAGCCAGCTATGAGAGCATGCTTGCTCATGCTGGTCTGAACTGCGCAAATGACTCTGAGCTCAGTTACTCCCCTGAAAGCTTGAGCCATGGCTATGGCCACAACGATGGTGTTGCAGCTGCGGCTGACAGTGACGAGAGCCGGCACCCGAGTCAGGCCCTGGACACCTCCAGCTCAGCAGGACTCAATCATCTTGCTGAGGGCAAATGTCTGACCTCCATGACATTCTGGCAAACCATAAAGAGCCGAAAGAGCCGCTCCCGGTCCCGTACGGGAGCTTACAGCCATGCCCAGCTCTCTGGTTCCATTACTGAGGCTGCCAGTTGCTCAGCTCACAGCGCAGCAGCCCCGGATGGCTGTGCTGGCTCAGCTGCTCCTGCAGCTTCAGGCTGCGCAGCAGGCCATGGATTTGATGGCAATGTGGCTGGAACATTTGCAGGTTCTGATGCCGGTTTGGGTACAGCTACAGCTAACAGCACAGGTACATGGAAAAAAGCTGGGACCGACTATGCTGACAGTCAGGCCACAGGCGTGCACAGGCTTAAGAGCCAGCATGCCTCAGCTCAGCCTGCAGATGCATGCGGCTGCAGCAGCGTTGCTGATGACAGCCGCAAGGCAGGACGTACCTGCAGTCATGGCAGGTCTGATGCCCGTGAGCTGCAGATGCTTGCTCTGGCCTTGAGCATGAAAGGCATGACCAGTGAGGAGGTAAGTTACTTTCTGCCCCGGCTGGCCTGTGAGCTGCCTTGCGGCCAGGTGCAGCACAGCTGGTCAGGCCAGGTTATTCACAGTGCCGATGCGCACAATAAGGCCTGGAGCCATGAAACGGCCGGTTACGGCTCCGGCACTGGCACATGCGGCGGCGCTGATGCCGCTGCAGATGCTGCTGCATGGACCGGTGGCAGCTCAATGAGCATGGACATGGACAGCTCCATGCTCAGGAAGCTTCTGGCTGATAACACCATCAGCGGTCAGAGACGCAGTATGGGTGCAGAGCTTACTCATCCGGTAAGCAAAATGGCCCTTGATAACATGATCAGACTGTACTTTGCCTTTCACCGTGATCAGGGCCTGCTCTACAGTGAGCGTTATGTACTGTCCTGTGAGGGCGGAGAATCAGAGCGCATGCAGAGCCTGATCTTTGCTGACAGCTTCAGACGGGCAGGCGGTCTTGCCATGGCATCGATCAGCAATGAGGATGGCCACATAACCGTAACCCTAAACACAGTAAGCGCCACTGACGACCTGCCTGACCTGCAAGTACAGGCTCCGCAGCACTCGAGCACTGCCTGCACCACTGAGCATGACACTGACCGACAGAGCAAGAGCCATGGCCCGACAAGGGGCAAAAGCGCTACCAGCAGCACAAGCAACAGCCACTGCAACAGAAACTGCAACAAAAACGGCGGTCTGGACCATGAGGCAAAGGACACCGAAATCAGTAATAGCACGGGCACCGGTTACGATGCTGCTTCACCAACTGACTCTGCAACTGTCTCGGACACTAAAGCAGCCTCTGCCAAAGCAAGTGCAAATGCAGATTCCATAGCCTCTGCAAGCTACCCAGCTACTGATGAGCATGGCGGTGTTTCATGCGAAAAAAGCACTGACACCGACAGCCATGATGCAGGAGCTGACTCCTGCTCAGAGGCCTGCACTCATGATGGTTCTGACAGTGCTGGCTCTGATTCACATGCTGAAACTGGGGTTGATGCAAGTGCTGATGCTGGCAGTAATGCCGCCTCGGGCCCTGACAATGCCGGCCATGATGCCGGACCTGACTTCTGTCCCGAGGGCAATACTCAAGACAGCTCTGACAGTACTGGCCCTGATTCAGGTGCTGCAACTGGGGTTGATGCTGGTGCTGATGCAGCCTCAATCCATGACGCGGCTGCCCCTGTTGCAGGAAGATGCTCCAATGATGGTGCTCACGTAGCTGCTGATGCTGGTACTGGTGCTGACAATGGCCCTGATGCTGTTGCTGATGCAGCTGCTGCCAAAGGCGCCGCTGCCGTTGCGCAACCAGCTACTAATGCTGACGAAGTCGCAGCCACTGAAGCCTGCTCTTATGCCACTTCAGTTGATGATGCCGGGGCAGCCTCAAAAGCCACTCATGATGCAATAAGCACCTCTGCCTGCGCTACAGCCGACGACTATACTGACCAGGTAAAGACAAGCCATGCTGCTAATGAGACAGAGACTGCGGCTGAGTCTGGTGATGATGTTCTGACCGCAGCTGTTGACACTGATGCAGCTGCTGCAGCTGCGAACTCTACAGTCAGCAAGAGCACTGGCAAGCGCGGCCGAAAAGCAAAAGCTCAATCCTCTGCCTCCAGTAAGAACCAAGGCCCTGCAGACAGCACTGCCGAAGATGTCATGGTTGCTGGACATGCTGACAGCCGCAGTGACCAGTGCCAGAGCTCTGATGCAGAATGCGGTTCAGGGTCAGGTTCAGAATCCTGCTGTGAGCCTTCGATAAAGACCTCCAGTGCTGGCAAGGACGCCAAATCAGGCCGTGGCCAGAGCCATGGCCATGGCAATGGCCTGGGCAGTGGCACTGCTGGCCATATGGCTATTGGCAGTGCCAGTGGCTGTGGGGCAGCCGGGGGCTGTGGCGGTGATGATGGTCAGCATCAGGGTGGGCGATTTTCTGAGGGGCTCGAGGAGCTTATTGAGGTGCTCAATGTGGCCACGGTTGATGGTCATCGTATGGGGCTTTATTCCCTTGCTGACTACAGACGACGTCCTGCCATGAGGGCCCTTTATGATTATCTGTGCAGCTGTGAGTATGATGAGCATGCTGCCAGCAATATGGGCAGCTGGGACTGGAATGGCGGCCGGCAGTCTTATGGCGGCTGCGACCGCTACCGTGACCTCAACAGACTGGACCTGCTCAGTATGCTCAGCGCCAGGTCTGCCCTGAGCCGCGATGGCGGCCAGGGCAGCTCAGGCGGACCTGATGGTAGCCTTGCTGCCCTGGCTGCAGGTATAGCCCCGAAAGGACGTACTCCTGCTGTTAAATGGCTGCCGCTTTGTGTCCATGCTCTGGTGAGCCACAAAAAGCTCAAAAGCTCAGCAGTCAGTGCCCAGTCACGTCTTAATGCCCTGCGCAGCCAGCAGACCAGGGACAGAGAGCGCGGCCACTGCGGAGCCATTAATATCCCATGGGCTCTTGCTGTCCATGACATGTACTGCCATCTTGCTGACAGGGATGCCAGCGATGAGCGCAATGCCCCAAAGGGCAGCCTCATCCCGGGAGCTGATGACAATGAAAAAATGGGCATATTCAGGCGCTACCGTCTGCCTCAGATAGCTGTCCTGCTGCGCTGCCTTGACCAGCTGCGCCACGGCCATGCCTTCATGTTCCGCTGCAGCTGCGGCCATGAGACCTTTATCTGTGACGGTGCCTATAACCGCCTGTCCGGCACAGAGCAGGTCTGTCCTTTCTGCGGCAGTGCCATCAGCTTCACCAGCTGATGCCCAGCCGCAAGGCCATGCCCGGCTGGCCTTATGCGGCCAGCCAGGCAGCCTGGTCGGCCTGGCAACGGTCAAACCGGGGGCTGCTTTTACCGGTCCCCAAAAGTCAAAAAGCCACGGGCGTGAGCCAGTGGCTTTTTTAGTTTGTCCAGGAATGGACAGTGACTTGGCAGCCCTGCGGCGGCGAGGCCGTCGCAGGGCTGAGGGGCGGCACAGGACGCTTATGCGCTGTGTGTAGGGGTCAGTCGTCGGCGCTGAGGACGAGGTCGTCCTCGTCGACGGCGGCGGCGCTGGCGGTCATGGAGCGCTGGGCTGCCGTGGACCTGCTGATGCTGCGGCTGGTAGTCAGTGAGCTGTAGGAGGATGCAGCACTGGCAGCATCGAGCTCACGAGACAGGATAATGGCGTCTTCGCTGTCGTTGGCCGGGGCGTCATCTGCAGGGCTTAAGAGGCTGGCAGAGACGAGGGCTGCCAGACGGGCGGCACGCTTCTTGGCCTCGTTTTCTGACTGGATAATGGCACGCAGGGAGAAGGTACCACGGCGCATCAGCTGAGGGCTGTTACCGGCCCTGCGGCGCAGCAGCGGAGCCATGGCATGAGCAAGGCGCATGGCGCAGCAGTAATAATCAGTCTGACTGAAGACATCCCAGTAGCGGCATGGCTCTACCGGGCTGGTAAGCTCGGCATACAGGGCCTCTACCCATGGCTTTATCTGACTCTCATCCGGAGCCTGATGGAGATTGTCGATAAGCTCCTGGTCGACTTCAACATAGCGGCCTGCCTGCAGCAGCTGCTCTCTTAATACATTCTGACCTGTGGTAATCACTGCTGTACCATGGCTCAGGGCCTGCAGACCTACTGAGCTGTTGGAGACATAGGACAGGGTAGGCATGACCAGCACACGGGTCATGGACATGAGATCGTTAAAGTCCTTGTCATTGATGACTTCAATGGAGTTAATTAGCTCTCTGTCATAAGCCTGACCTGAGGAGTTCCTGAAGTAGTAATCAAGGGCACAGAGCTCAAACTGATTGTCCTCAGTCTCGTAGACAGCAAATTTGTAACCCTCAAAGCGGCTGTCCTTAAGACACTCACGGGCAAGGCCCAGGAAAATACCCAGACCATGCTCATGGTTAGGAGACACCATGACAATGTAGCGGCGTTCTGAGACATCAGGGAAAGGCACACGGCTCCAGTCAATTGGCGGTACCTCGCTCTGAGCCTGAGCGGCAGCTGCCTCAATGGCAGCAGCACGCTCTCGTAAGATGGCGTCGCGGTCACGCACCGGCATGCCCTCAGGGCAGCCTGCTGCGGCAGCGCCTTGGGTGCCAGCCGTGCCTGCGGCTCCGGCGGCACCGGCCACAGCTGCGCCTGCAGCTGAGGCGGTGCGGGATGCGCTTACTGTGGCGCTCAGATTATCAAGGGAATCATTAAGCTCCTTGAGCTCCGGTATGGAGGAGAGAATGGAGCTGTAGTATGAGGATGTCTGACGGGCAGCCTCGTGGACACGGCTGGCGGCATCCTGAGTCAGGAATACGGACTCAATGGAGGCAGCGGCACGCTCACGGGCTTCCATAACTGTCTTGTCATGCTCAATGCGGGCCTTTAAGTAGGAGTCCATTAAAGGACCATTGGAGCTGACAAAAGGACCAAGATAGACAGCCTCGCGGCCTGCCGGGGTGACAAAATCGTCAATCAGGCTGCGAGAGGTGGAAACAATCAGGTCCACATCGCGTAAAGAGAAGTCTTCAGCAGGAGGCTCAAGCAGAGCAAAGACGCATGGTATGCCGCTGTTGCGGGCCAGGTTGAGACAGGCCATGGAGAGAATGTCACTGGTGGACACTACCACTACGTCAGGCTTGAGGCCGCAGATAACAGGAGTCATTTCATTATAGAAAAGACTTTGCTCATAGGTGGTCATCTGCGCAAGGCGGTGCTGAGCTGTCATGGTATAGACATACTGGACCTTACCCTCTTCAAACATGACCTTGTTGCGGGCAAACTGCAGCTCCTTGCGGGCAGCCGGATGGACTGTCTGCAGGTCAGCTGAGGTTCTGACATCAGTGCTCAGGCACACTACTGAGGCATTGCGCTCGGCAAGCTCACTTATCATATTGCGCACCTGCAGGGCGGACTCACTGGCAAGGTCGTGTACGCAGCAGCTGCTTATCCACAGAATTTTGTTCATTTAATCCCCCGGCAATCACTCAAAGCTGATATCAGTAAGCTCGTCATTGGACAGAGCATTGAGCGAGCTGACCATGGAATTACCAGGATTGCGGGCAGCGGTGGTGCGCTCAATCAGAGGCTGCAGAGCCTCAATCAGACGGTTGACGGCACTTTCCTGAGACAGGCGGGCACGGGCAGCCTCAAGCTCGGCATCAAAGTTTTCTCTGAGCAGTACCTCAAGGGCATTGAGCCATGGCTCCATTTCCTCATCATCAGGCAGGCTCATGTAGTCCTCACGGCAGTGTTCAGGGGTTTCAAGCAATACACCGCCTCCGGCAATGGCCTCAGCAAGGCCGCCGGTATTAGCTGCAATCACAGGAATATTGTTGAACACGGCCTCACTGGCAGTACGTCCCCAGGCCTCAAACCACAGTGAGGGTACCAGCATTACTGAGCTGATGGCGTAGATAGAGCGCATGTCTACCTGCTGCTCTACCATGAAGACATTAGGGAAGTCATCCTGATGGTAGGGATGCTCGGCAGGATTGCCCTTGGTGTGCAGGCGGGTTACCACCTCAGTAAAACGCTCATGGGTATTAACGGTAAGGAACTGGACCTCAGGCATGCGCTTGCGGCAGATCTCGGCAAGACGGGCAAAGATGGAAACACCCTTGTAGTCAGATGGATTGACCATGGTGACAAAGCGTCTCTGATGCTCGGCAGCGACAATACTCTCAAGATCAAAGAAAGCACCTACAGGCACGGTATTGATCTCATCACGCTCAGCATAGAGCCTTGCATTGGCATAGGAATCAGTGAGGATAAGATCGATATTAGGGAAGAGATAGGTAGACCAGGTACCGTTGGAGAGCATGTAAGCTGTGCTGATGGAGCGTGAACGGGCTTCGGCAAAGCAGTTCATGGCCAGAGGGCTGTTACCAAAACCAATGACCACATCAGGCTTGAATGAAGACAGACAGCTGCAGAAGGTACGGTAAAAGAGCTGACATTCCATTAAGGTCATGTCGGCTTCATCGGTACCATCGGTACGGGTATAGACATAGTGAATGCCGTCTTCGTCAAAGGCAAAGACGTCATGGTCATCCTCATCAAGGAGTTTTTTGAGATCGCCAAAGGCCTGAGCGCCATTTTTGGCATCAAAAATAAATGAAGAGCATGCCCATACCTCAAAGCCCCTGTCATACAGACTTTTGAGCATATGACGGCAGTTAACTGCAGCACCTGATGAAGTGTCATGCAGGCTGAAAGGAGACATCCAGAGTATACGCGGCATGTTCAGTCCTTACGGTTAGTGATTAAGAATATGCCCATTTTACCCGAATTTTCCCCACTAAGCCCCTGCTCCACAACAGACCAGGCACCAGCCCCGGCAAACTCACCCCGGCTGGTCCGCAGCCATGGCGCAGAGCGCCGCACCAGCGCGGCAGCCGTGCCCCACCAGCGCGTAGCCAGCCCCCCAACCGGGCACACGGCCAGCCATAAATCCGACCTGGCCAGGCATGGACATGAACGCTCCCGGCTGGTCCGGCTGGGCCATGCTGGGCATGGCCCAGGCTTATTGACCATTGGCCCCGGCAGGAATGCCCGGGTGGCGGGCATGGCCTTGCCGTGATGCGGGCTTTACCAGGCTGAGCAATGCTCAACCTGGTAAAGACATGCTCATGCGGGGCTGCATGAGCATGGTTCAGCATGAGCGTCGCTCGGCATGAGTATGGTTCTGGGCTGTTGAGCTTTGAGGATTAGTTGGCCTTGATGTTCAGGCAGCGGGCAAACCACTCGATGGTGCGCTCAAGGCCCTCATCGAGCATGATGGTAGGGGCCCAGTTGAGTCTGGTTTTGGCAAGGGTAATGTCAGGGCAGCGGAACTGCGGGTCGTCCTGAGGCAGGTCGTGGTAGACCACCTGGGAGCCGTTTTTGATACGGGCTGTAACCTTTTCAGCCAGCTCCCTGATGGTGAACTCATTGGGGTTACCAAGGTTCACAGGACCGGTAAAGTCGGCCGGGGAGTTCATGGTGGCTGTCATACCTGCGACCAGGTCATCGACATAGCAGAATGAACGGGTCTGGTGACCGTCACCGTAGATGGTGATGTCCTTGCCCTGCAGGGCCTGACAGATAAAGTTGCTGACCACACGGCCATCATCAGGGTCCATAAAGGTACCGTAGGTATTAAAGATACGGATTACCTTGATTTTCAGTCCGTAAATACGGGCATAGTCAAAGAAAATACTTTCGGCGCAGCGCTTGCCCTCGTCATAGCAGGCGCGAATGCCATGAGTATTGACATTACCACGGTAGCTTTCAGGCTGAGGACGTACCAGAGGGTCACCATAGACCTCGGAGGTTGAGGCCTGCAAGATGGTGGCATTATGAGCTACGGCAAGCTCAAGCACATTGAACACACCAATGGTACAGGTACGGGTGGTGTCAAGAGCATGGGCTCCCTGATAGGCAGGAGGGCTGGCCGGACAGGCAAGGTTGTAAATCTGGTCAATAACACCTTTTTGAGGACAGAGCTCAGGTAAAGATATCAGAGGGTTACAGATATCATGCCTGATAAAGGTGAAGCGCGGATTATCCAGCAGCTCCTCAATATTGCTCATACGGCCGGTGTAATTGTTATCAAGGCAGATAACACTGTGGCCCTGAGAGAGCAGCACACGTACCAGATTGGAGCCAATAAAGCCCGAACCGCCGGTTACAAGAATTCTCATCACTATACTCACAAAATCATAACTGACTGCATACAGCCCCCACAGCGCTGCTTCGGCGGCGCCGTGGGCAAGGCCATCCGCCCTTGCTGGCCCATGGCAGCCTGCCAGGCCCGGTATGGCAAGGCGCCGGGCGCGGCCCGGCCATGCCGGACAGGGCATGGCTGCGGCTGGCTGGTTAGAGGCCTACGCCACGGTAGTTGAAGCCGGCCATAAGGGCATGCTCCTTATCGAGCATGTTGCGGCAGTCGACCAGCTCATGACGGCGCATGGCAGCGTGGGCTGCCTGCAGGTCGAGTCTGGAAAACTCCGGCCACTCGGTAAGCACGGCCAGCACGTCAGCACCGGTGGCGACGTCCTGGGCACTGTCCATAAAGGTCACACGGGATAGGTTGTTGCCAAACAGAGAGCGGGCATTTTCCATGCCCTTTGGGTCAAAGACCTGCAGTCTGATGCGGTGATTGGCCTTGAGCACCTGCTGGAGAATCTGCATGGCCGGGGAAACACGGCAGTCGTCGGTGCCCTCTTTGAAAGTAAGACCAAGCACACCCACTACCGGATCCTCCTCACATGATGGAATACTGTCAGTAATGCGCTGGGCCATTTTGGTGAAGCGGCGGTTATTACCCTCGATGGTGGCATGAATCAGGGACATGTCCACATCATTTTGACGGGCCATGAAGTCCATTGCCATGGTGTCCTTAGGGAAGCAGGAGCCGCCAAAGCCAGGACCTGGGTTTAAGAAAGCAGGACCAATACGTCTGTCCATACCCATACCGGCAGCCACCTCATAAATATTGGCACCGGCTTTTTCACAGAAATCGGCCATTTCATTGATGAAGTGAATCTTTACGGCCAGGAAGGAATTGGAGGCGTACTTGATGGTTTCACTGGAGCGGCGGGAGACATAGTGCACACGGGTATCAGGGCTGCGCTCAAGCAGAGGCTGATAGAGCTGGGCAATCACATCACGGGCACGCTGGGTATCGGCACCTACCACAATGCGGTCAGGATGGAAGAAATCGTAGACAGCATAGCCCTCACGCAGGAACTCTGGCAGGGATACCACATCAAACTGGGCATCAGGACGGGACTTGGAGATGATGGACTCCACGCTGTCGCCTGTACCTACAGGTACGGTGGACTTGTTGGCCACCACGGTGTAGCCATCCAGGCACTGGGCAAGTTCAGTTGCGGCGCTGTACAGATAGTGCAGATCGGCCTCATGAGTTACAGGATGAGGCGGGGTGCCTACAGCAATTACTACAAGGGATGCACCGGCTATGCCTTCTTTCATGGAGGTGGTAAAGGAAATGGTGCCTGCCTGGTAATTTTTCTGCAGGAGCTCTTCAAGGCCCTCCTCATAAAGAGTTACCTCTCCGGCTTTGAGCTTTTCAATCTTGCTGATTTCACGGTCAATACAGATAACCTCATGACCCAGCTCAGCAAGGCCCACACCTGTTGGCAGGCCCACATAACCAGTTCCAATAATTGCAACTCTCATAAAACAAAACTCAAATAAACTTGACTAAACTCAAAAATCAGAGACTGTCTGCACATCACAGCCCTCTGATGAAAACATTTGTTCTGAAGATCAGACTCAAACAGCCTTACAATAGAAGCTGCACCGCTCACGCGCCGTGCCCCAGCAGCCGCTGCGTGCCGGATGGCACACAGCGCCAGAGCGCTGGGCGCACTGCCCCTTGCTCGCTGAGCTGCGCTCAGCGCAAGGATCAGAGGCACAAGGCAAACAGCCCGGCTGTACAGGCATGCTGACCGCCAGCATTATAAGGTCAATGCTGACCGACCGCTATTATATCAGCCCCGCACCTGCAGGCCTAATGCCCGGCAGCTATGCAGGCCACCACTTTGCAACCCTCATTGCTCGGGCGTCCAGCCATGCAGGTCCTGACCGAACGGTCCAGCCCGCAAGACCGGACTGACCGGGCCAGGCAATTCAATACAAGGCAAAGGGGCCGGCTGGTAGCCTATGCAGGCCATGCTGCTGTGCATGCTGCCATGCAGTGACGTGAGCCGCCGCTATGACGGCCCGCCATCAGGTGCCGCAGCGCCTGCTGTGCAGGCAGATGCGCATGCAGATGAGCTTCAGGCCAGCCCTCATGGCCGCGCCGCTCAGGCGCCATGAGGGCATGGCTGCCGTTTTTTCCACCTGGATATAAGGTTTTTTCTATGATTAAGATTGAGATTGTTAACAGCGCTAAAGCTGATGTATCCTTTTTAAACGTACGCCTTGCAAAGGGCAAGAGTTCAGATGCCTTCGTGGAAAATACCGGCTATGTTCCTGAGGCTGGCGGCTATCTTGTCTTTGTGGACAGCACTGATGCACGCTGCTTCCAGAAAGCTGGCCGCACTGTCGGTTCTCTGGGCATAAAAAAGGTACGCGTCACTGTAGATACTGCTGATGGCCTGAACCTCGATGCCATTCGTGCTGCCCAGTTTGTTATTGGCATGTACTCTGAGGGTCTGGAGCGCAGCGGCATGTCTGTAGCCTTTGACCTTAATGATGCCATTCTCGACTCTGTACGCCGTGATGTTGAGTTCATTACCCTTGGCCGTATCTTTGCCAACAGCTCCAACAATCAGTACCACACCACCGATCTGGTCAAGACCCTGTTCAAGGAGCTCAATAGTGCCTTTGAGCGCTTTGGCGGTTCGGGCACCATGAGCTTTGAGCTCTACAAGAAGGGAGACAGCCTCTTTGATCTCAACTGCCGTGGTCTGCAGACCGTAGGTAAGAGTTCTGTTCATGAGCCATGCCTTGCAGTTATCGACTATGTAGGCCCTGGTGCCAGTGAGGATCGCGTGGACATTGCTCTGGTGGGCAAGGGCATTGCATTTGATACCGGCGGCTATGACCTCAAGGGCTCCAAGTTCATGGAGACCATGCGCACTGACAAGTCAGGCCTCGTCTACTGTGCTGCCGCTACCGCTCTTGCTGCCACCATGGGTACCAGCAAGCACATCCGCTGCTATATGCCATGTGCTGAGAACATGGTCTCTGGCAATGCCATGGTTCCAGGTGACATCATCACCTATCCAAACAATGTAACTGTAGAGATTGGTAATACCGATGCCGAGGGCCGTCTGATTCTGGCTGATGCCCTGCTGCTTGCCTGTCAGAAGAAGCCATCCTTCCTGCTTGATGCTGCCACCCTTACCGGTGCTGCCAAGATTGCCGTAGGACGTGACATGTGTGCCGTACTGTGCCGTGAAAACCGCATTGATGAGCAGCTCCAGCAGGCCTTTGACTACACAGGTGAAGAGTACTGGATGCTCCCTATGCGTGAATACCACAAGCGCTACATCACTGCCCGCCGCGCCGATATCTGCAACACCAGCCACGGTGACGGTGCCCCAGGCTCCTCAACCGCTGCCGCTTTCCTGTCCTTCTTTGTAAAGCCTGAGCAGAAGTGGACCCACATTGACCTGTCCAACGCCTACCAGAGCGACAGCTCCCCATACCTGGCCCCAGGCTCAACCGGCAACACTATCTACGCCCTGGCCCACTGGATTGTAGGCTCCCAGTACTAATTCCCAGCCACCTGCCCGGCGCAGCCACGCGCAAAAGCGCCTGGCTGACCGGCCATGCAGGCCTGCACGCCAGGCCACTGGCCACAGCCCGGACCATGCACTGGGCCGTGACCATAAGCCTGCAGCACAGAGCTGCAGGCCCAAACGGCCCGCTGCCGTCAGCAAGTCTGACAACAGCCGGGCCGTACTTTCATCAGGAGGATATATGCAATTCAGGAATATAGCCGTGCTGACCGGAGCCGGCATTTCAGCTGAGTCAGGCGTGCCTGTTTTCCGCAGCGAAGACGGCCTGTGGGAGAACCACAGAGTTGAGGACGTAGCTACCTACATGGGCTTTGAGGCCAACAAAACTCTGGTACACGATTTCTACAACAATATGCGTGAGAGCCTCAAGACCAAAGAGCCTAATCCAGCACACAGGGCCCTTGCCGATCTTGAGCAATATGTAACCGCCAACGGGGGCAATTTCACCCTCATCACCCAGAATATTGATGACCTGCATGAGCGCGGCGGCAGCAAGAACATCATCCACATGCATGGTCAGCTTAACAGCCTGCTCTGCGAGCACTGCGGCAAGCGCATTGAGTTTCATGAGCGCTCCACCACGCAAAGCGTCTGCCCGCACTGTAACAGCAAGGCCATGCGCCCTGACATTGTGTGGTTCGGTGAGATGCCTTACCAGATGGACACCATTGAATCAGTACTGCTCGACTGCGATCTCTTTATTTCCATAGGCACTTCAGGCGTGGTCTACCCGGCTGCCGGCTTCGTTTCTATCTGCCACCGCATGAGAAAGCCAACCATTGAGTTCAACCTCGAACCAAGCGCCGTACGCTCCCAGTTTGACAAAGCCTTCTACGGCAAGGCCGGCACCACCCTGCCAGCCTTTGTCGCCTATCTCAAAGAGCACGACGCCCTTCCCGACACCCTGAACTGATCGCACCATTGCATGGTCCGCCAAGGCCCTCCAACGGCCTGTCCAGGGTTCGTCCCCAGCCATGACCATGGTCACTGCCCCAACCATGCCATGGACCCAGCCATGGCCACGGCCCAAACCATGCCATGGACCCAACCATGGCCACGGCCCAAACCATGCCATGCAGCGCCTGGCCATAAGTTATAGCCAGGCCGTACGGAGCCAGGCTTCGGAGCAAAGTCCGATTACCAGGCCATGGAGTCAGCCATGCCATCTCATCACCTGCTGATGAGCACATCAGCAGTAAATACAAGATTTAACCCTGCCACTGTCTGCTGCACTGCAGCACCAGCAGCGGGAAATACCTGCATTCGGGTATGATAAGTACAACTTGTCTGCCCCGTCATATTAAGGAGTTCCCTGATGACCAGCGTCTTTGAAAAGTACTTTGAAGATGAAACCTTTGAGACTGATGTCTTTCTTATAAGAAGTGAAACATATGATTATGGAGATGATCCGGTCGAAGTGTATCGCAACCCTGATAACCCTGAGGATGTCGGCTGTTACTCCCAGTTTGGAGCTATGATTGACGAGCATGGTCAGGTCATCTCATGGCACAGAAAACCAGTACTGTACTGGCCAGAGGAAGTCGGCAGATTCGGACTGGTCAATGAGCGCCGTTATGACACTCTTGTCACCTATCGCATGGTTGTAAGCCGCGCCAAAAAGAAGGTGCCAAAAGAGTTTAAGAACACCTACTGCATACGTGAGTCAAAAGGCATTGTGGCTGATAACCCTCTGCTGGTCTCGACCACAGAGCGTTACAAGGGCAAACATGCCGAGATGGAAAGCCCAATTGGTACTTTCCGTTTCAACCCGTGGGTCGAAAAGTTTGTACTGGAGCTTGAAGAGCCAAAAGAAGAGTTTTATCTTGGCCCATGTATTACTGTTCTTGAGTGTGACCCTGAAAGCCCAGAGTCATGCAAAATGGCGCTTGATTATGCCATGCAGTTCTACGGGAACTACTATAACTGGCATTACAGGCTGATCTCCAGAGCGATACCGAACCTGCTTAAGAAGGAGGTGGACTGGCTGGTCACAGATGAGCAATACAGAGAGATGATTGACAACGACGACGGCGGATGGATGCATTGCACTTATGCCAGCCGCGTATTTGACAAAACATGGTTTGAAGAGCTCTCTTTTGACAGCCAAGGTAACGTAACTGCAAAGCTTTGCTGCTCAGTTGTTGATATCGATGGATACTTCACCATGACCGCCTCGCTCAAAACCAACCGTGTTAAAAAACTGACCGAATGGTAATGCGACGCCCTTTCCATCCCTGCACCATGCCTCATGCTCCTTTCTCCCAGGGTGCATGTAACCAGAATGGACCTGCCACAGGCTGACAGCTCACGCTGCCCCGACTTATCGGCGGCTCACGCTGCCCCACACGTAGTGACTGCCGCCCCAACAGCACCTGATAGAGGTCCAGCAGCCTCTTCCGGCCTTTAACTACAGTGGAGCCAGGTCTATTCGCCAAGGGCAATCATCCCAGATAACCACAGCAAACCTCCAGTGTCTGCACCCAAATGCAGACCTGGCTCAGCTGTAGACCTGGCTCAACAGCAAACCTGCCTCAACATCTAAAGTCAGGCACCCAGGTACTGACCGACCAGGCTGTTATGCATGATGCCGCAACTGTTCAAAATGATTGAGAAAAGTGATTATGTCCAGTGAACTTGAATCTTACTTTGAAGAAGAGACATTTGAGACCGACGTTATTGTCTTAGGTGATGAAAAAGCTTATGAATGTAAACCTGTAACAAGGGACACTTATCAGGGCGCTGCCAGGTTTGGCGCTCTGATAAATGATAAGGGTGAGCTGATTACATGGGAGCAGAGCCCTGCACTTTACTGGAAGGTGGACAGAAAATCTGACGGCTCTGCCTCTGAAGATCCCTTTAAACTCAACCGCACCTGTCGTATGGTCTTGAGCCGGGCATCAGAAAATGCCCCGTCATATTTAAAAGGCGACTGCTTCCTGATACGTCAGTCCAAGGGTGAGGTGGCTGAAAACTCTATACTTACTAATGCATGTGAACGCTACCTGAAAAAGCCAGCCGAGTTTGAAAGCCCGCTGGGCACATTCGTCCTCAATCCATGGATTAACAAATTTGTTATGCAGACTGATGGGCCACTTGACGACTACTGGCTCGGACCATGTATTAATATTCTTGACTGTGACAAGGACAACCCTGACTCGTGCAGCGTTGCTCATGATTATGCCCTGCAGTTCTATGCGCGCTACACCGACTGGTATATCCGCCTTGTCCGCTCAGCCGTCAAAAACATGCTCAAGGATAAAGTGCACTGGTTGCTCACCGATGAGGAATTCATGGCAAAGTACGAAGCGGGAGAGGACTTATGGATGCGCTACACTTATGCCAGCAGGGTTGCAGACAAATCATGTTTTGAGGACATTAAGTTTGACAACGAGGGCAGCTTCACCACCAGGATGTGCTGTTACGCCAATGACCTCGAGGAATACTTTAATATGAGCGGCTCCATCAAAAGCAACCGCGTCAAAAAGTACCTCGGCTGGTCAATATTTTAGTCACCCATACAGCAGCCCCCTCAAACAGGGCGGCGCTGCGCGCCGCCCTGCCAAACAACTTTACTTCATAATTTGTAAAGCATAATTACCCGAGAAGATGACTGCCCCAGTCACAAGGAACAGGAAAAGCTCAAGACACAAAACAGTGCAAAATCACATAATCACTGTTAAAATAGCCATAAAATGCATCAAAACAGTGCCTAAGGCATGAAACTGCATTCTGACCTAACCATAAAGTAAAAACAGAAAATAGCACACAAAGCCCCTAAGAATAAAAATATTTACTTATGAACTGTAAGTTGGCATAAAGTATGCTTTTTTTTTTTCGCGAAACCACCGGTGCGGCCGTTCCTGAATACGCGGAACGCATTCGATATTTAAGCCATTTCTGGCCGTTTTCGAATGTCTGCGTTAATGTTCTGTCCCTTCATATCCGTCCTGGATAATAAGGCCCGGAAGGAACTGCATACCCCAGCAATGAGCCACGACTCCTTGCAACTGTAATCTTCTGGCTGCCTTAATATGTAGTTGTCAGATGCCTCCCGGCATCGCCGTACTGCCCCATCATCACGATGAACAGCAGTCATTCACACCGAGTCCCCTGCGACTCAGTACCGTACCCCACCAAGTCAGTTCCAGCCTCAAGTCAAGCATAAGGCCCACAACCATGGTCCAGTCATCTCAGATTGCGCCTGGTGAGCCAGCACTGCTGACCGGTCACCTCGGCTCTGCCCAACACATAAGGCACGAGCACACCTCCCTTAAAAAAACAGCCTGCCCAACACGTCTGCCCAAGCAGCACGTGCGACTCCTTGCAGGTATTGCCCATGCTCTGCCCCAGCTTAAGCTTGAGATTAAGCTTGATTACGAGCACGAGCACAGGACCAGGCTGTCCCGACCGCCCCTGTTACGGCTGCTTGTCACAGCTCTCAAGACCACTCCCGCGACACAAAACAAGGACTCTCTACGTCCCGAATTGCGTCCGGAATCTGGCCCGGCAGAGCAAGCTGGCAGCGAACTGCACAACAAAGCCTGCTGGCGTCCCATGCCGGCACCTCATATCACTAAAAAAGCATCACGGTACCGTGTGAGCACACGACACACAATGGCCAGACGCCGTCAGTACACCGGCCATGGTCATCCTGTCCAGCAGGGTTCATCCGGCTAAACAACAGACCCAGATGAACCATCCCTCCGGCAGGCAGCAGCCCAGCCAAACACGGTTGCGGCCGCCCCTGCCACAGGGCTGCCCCTGAAGTGAAGCAGCCCACTCCGGCACAGGCAAGACCTGCGCACGGAGCCCGGGACAGAACGCACTTCAAACTCAATACGAAACAGATGAAACTTTCTAACAACGCCATCAAATTCCTGATGGCTCAATATCGTGCAATCTACAAGAACGCCTACGTAAAGGGCCTTGCAACTGCCGTCATCCTGACCTCCGCCCTGGCCGCCGGCCAAGCTCAGGCTGCTGCTCAGCCTTTAAAGCAAGACTCTCAAATTGAAGCTGATGTTACTCAGATTGAAATCGTTGCCGATGGCAGCTCAAGCGGTTCAGCCGGTAAATATAATGCTCTCACTGTAAGTGGTGATGCAAACTTTGGAGATTACGACCTGTTAATTTCCAGTGGAAACTCTACCGCAAACAAGTTTTCCGGCGGTAAAGCTGCTACTACTTTCACCGTAAAAAATCTGACTATTAATGCCAAAGCAGCAGCACAAGGCCTTAGCATCACTGGTGGCGCCTCCAATAAGGCTCATACTTTAACAGCTAAAGAAAATATTACAGTGGACGCTGGCAGCATTGTTATGTCCGGCGATGCTGCTGGCAATGCCATCATTCAGGCCCCGACTATTACCGTTGGTAAATCCGATGCCACAATTGCTGCCAAGATTCAGACTGACTCTAATACAGTTGTTGGTTATGCTCTTGACGGTAATGGTATCGACGGTGCTAAGACCAAGAATCTTGCAAACTATAGCACCATTAACCTGAATAAGAGCGGCAGCATTGGCACAAAACCTGATATTGGAGCTAACAGTTTAACTGGTATTGTAATCAATGCAGCGACCTTAAATATTGATGGCGGTGAGATTTTAACCGGCCATAGCGGTTCCGCCGCTGATGCAAAAGGCGTAAAAGCAACTATCAACATTGTTAATGGTAAGATGGACTCTGGCACCATTAAGACAACAAGTACCAAGGCCTCAGACCAGAAGCTTACCCTGAACTTTGCCGCCGGTGACTGGAAGTCTGGTGAAACTGCAGTTGAGAAGGTCTTTACCATCAATGGTGGTACTCTTGACCTGGCTACCGACATGGTAGTAACAGGTAAGGGTACCCTGAAGTTTGCCAAGGACTTAAAGGATGTTACTTTAGGTGCAGGCGGTAAGGGTATTAAGGTTAGCGGCGATGCATCCGTATATGCTGACGACCTTACTCATGCTAAAGCCATTGCCGGCAAACTTCCTCTGACTTTAGCAGGCACCCTTGAGGTCGGTGGCACTGACGCAATGGTTATTGGCGGTACCGATGGACTTACCTTTGCTGGTACCTCTGCAGTTGGTACTGTAGGTCTTGATGCTGGCGCCAAGATCAAGTCCGAGAAGTTTGTTGTAAATGATGATCTTGCTGCTGCTGGTACCTTAATCGGTCAGACTGTAACAGTAAATAAGAACAAACTGGAAAAGACTTCAATTCAGGCCAGTTCTGCCTTGAATTTAGGCATGGATACCAACATAAAGAGCGTTACCCTCGCAGCTGGTGATCTTGCCGCTATCAACAAGAAGCACGCAAATGACAAGGGAACCGAAGATCTCAAAGCCGAGCTTCTGTCTCAGGCTGGTACCATCTCAACTGCTCAGGGTGTTGCAAACGGCAAGCTGACCCTTGACCAGGATGGTGCAGCACTTAATATTGATAACGGTACCTGGAACAGCAATATCGACATGGTTCTGGGAAGTGACTCATCAGGTGCTACAGTACAGGTTGGTAAGGCAGATAATACTAACTCAACCGCAGCCGCCCTTATCTTCAACCAGGGCTCAAAGCTGACCTTAACTTCCGGTACCGTTACTGTTGGCGCATCTACCCCTAACAAGCTTCTTTCTGCTACTTTAGACCTGAGCAAAATTGCCAGCGGTGATCTTACTATCAGCAACTCTAAGGACAGCACTATAACTGTTAACAAGAGAGGTACCCTTGTTCTTTCTAATGACCAGGTAAAGCTTATTACTGGTACTGGAAACAAGTTAAAAACATCCATTGCTGAAAGCGGAACCCTGTCACTTTCAGGTGATGTTGAATTACTGGCCTCAAATATTGGAACATCTCCTGATTACAAGAAGATTGCATTTACAGGTGCAGGCAAGCTTGAAGCAGACAACCTTACTATCAACGATGTAACCACTGCTTTAGATGTTAATGGTTCCACTATCTCTGCCACCAGCCTTACTCTTAACAACATTGATAACTCAGGCACTGCTCAGCCAGTCAAGCTCGGTTCAGGTAACTATATTGTTACCGAAGAGCTGTTGACCGAAAAGAACGGCACCGTTCTTGAGCTTGGTCAGAACGCCTCCTTACAGCTTGGTGATATCGGAAAGGATGCTGATGGCAACAACTATTCAGTAACCACTGCTGGCAACACCAACATGAGCCTCAAGCTCAACGACGGTACGGCCAAGGTCGACTTTGTTACTGGCAAGTGGGGCAACAACAAGACCTCTCTTGAGGTTGCTAACGGTCAGGTCAGCATCGGCTCTGAAATTTTAGATGCTAACTATAACGTTATCAGCGCTCAAGTAACAGGAAGCAAGCTGACTCAGGCTTCAGGTGCAATCACCTTAAACAGTGGCTCAACCGCTACCTTTACTGAGATTAATCAGACTAACGGAACTCTCAACATTGAAGGCGCCTTTGTTATCGAAGGCAAGCACACTCCATATGAAGCAGCTGTAACCGGCTCAGCAGATTCTGCTAATGACAAAGCAGCGGTTCCTCAGAGCTATGGTGTAAGCCTTAAGGCTGCCACAGTATCTGGTGCTAACGCATCTCTGACCTTTGGCGCAGAGGCTATGGGAGCTGTCGCTTCTATCGATAGCTCTGTAGATGGCAAGACTGTAAAGGTTAACTACAAGACTACTGACAATACCTCCAGCGGTTCTGCTCTCGATCTCGTAACTGACAAAATTACCCTTGAGGACTTTGGTACCCTTAAGCTGGGCTTCGGCAGCGGTGACAAGTTCACTCTGGATCAGCTCAAGGCAATCCGTAAAGAGTTCCTTGGCAAAGACGAAGCCATTGATACCGGCTTTATCTCCCTTGGCAATGCCACTATTGATGGTGTAACCCCTTCCGGCGGTACTCTGGCATTTACCGAGCTCAACAAGTTTAAGGACTTCACTGACTTTGTAGTTGGTGACCTTAAGGATGCCACTATCACTGGCGTTGATGGTACCGTTAACGGCAATGTCGGCCGTCTCGAGACAGCAGAAGGCTCAGTAACCGTTGGTGTAGCTACCCTCAACAACTGCAAGGGCGGTGCTTTTGCCTACGATAAGGCTACTGGTGATGCAGTTAAGATTACCGTTAATAAGAGCGGCATGTTAGGTCTGAATAACGGTGGCAAGGCCGGTGAGGTTATTCTGAGCAACGGTGATTCCCGTGGCACCACCCTGCTCATCTCCGGCGGTTCTGCAAACGTAACTACCGATGTAGCCAAGATCTCTGCAAAGGGCTTAAACACCGAGGTTCAGGTAGCTTCCGGTATTCTTAATGTTAAGGGCGGTGTAACTGCAGGCTCTGTTAAGACCTCTGCAGATACCACTCTGAATATTGAGGGCTCCAAGAGCGCAACCGGCCTTACTCTGTCAAATGCAGAAGCACTGTCTGAGTTCAAGGGCAGCGTAAACGCCCAAAATGTTCAGGTTAACTTTGCTGGTGAAACTGTCTTTGCAGGTAACAATAACAACTTCCTGTTAATGAACGCTTCCGGCAAGGACAGTGACCTGACCTTCAAGAACGGTACTACTACTGTAAGCAGCATGCTTGGCATTGACGTGTCCAAGGCTGTAGACAACGGTGTCGAGGTTCTCGATAACGCTGTTCTGAATGTTGATGGCGCAATCAAGCTGGGTGCAGAGTCCTACCTGGGTGTTGGTTCCGAGCACGAATATGCTGCTGACGGCAAGACTGTTGTAGAGTCCGGCTCCACCGGTTATCTCTACGCCAAGATGGTTGACCTCAATGGCGGCATCATGGCTGTAGACCCTGAGTACGGCATGAAGACCTCTGTAGCTGCAGTTGGTGCTTTCGGTGCAGGCACTTTCAACCTGCTCAATGCTAACGATGCCGGTACTGTCAGCGGTGACGTTGTTGTCAGCCAGAACGCTGCTCTTGGTGTTGGTCAGTCCGTAAACCTGGATACTGTTAAGAACTTCGTTGCTCAGTACCAGGATGCTGACGGCTCTCTGTCCAAGGACGGCGTAGCCAACGTTCTTTATATCGATGGCAAGATTGCTTCAGCCAAGGGTAGCCGCATTATCCTCGATGGTCAGAATCGCCTCGATGACTCTGTAGCTGTTCTGCGTGATGCCAGCTCCAAGTTTGCCTATGGCTACGATGCCGACGCAAACGACAAGGTTGATGCCACTGAAATGGCTGACCTGTACATCGGCAACGGTTCTATCCTTGCCCTTGGCAATGGTGCTATCAACGGTGCTATTGAATTCGCAGGCGAAAAGGCTGCTATCTACGCACCTGCCTCAGCAGATGCCAAGAAGGCCCAGCAGGGTAAGATTGTTCTGGCCGGTGAGGACTTCCTCAAGAGCCGCAACATCACCCTGTTCACCGCCGGTGCTAAGGCTGGTACTGTGGGCCAGCCAGATACTGCTGTTCCAGGCAGCGCCAAGAACGTAACCGTTCTGGGTGAGACCGGTAAGGATGACATCCGCGTTGAGTCTCTCAATGGTCTGATGTACTTCACTCTCGAGGCCGGCAAGGCACTTGAAGAGAAGGGATATAACCTCAAGCTGGATACCAAGCGCGTTGATACTGCCTTTACCGCAGCTTCAGAGCCAATGAGAGACTTCCTCATCGGTTACACCGCTCAGGACAAGAACTGGTATGACGTTGCCAACGCCGTTGATGGCGCAAAGACTGAGGTTCTGCTTGGTGCCACTGCCAGCCCTATGATTAGCGCTGAAGGTGGTAACATCGCCTACTCAGCTGATGCTACTGAAGAGTTCAAGCAGGCCAACCCTCTGAGCAACTTCGTTGCCGTAAATACTGGTACTGCTGAGGCTCCTCAGTATGTAGCCTACGAGAAGGCCTACAACGGGTTCCTCGAGGACGTAGTACGTA